>NZ_JARD01000013.1:0-5947 GCF_000708345.1 Microbacterium sp. Cr-K32
CGGGCCTGGCTGTGATGGCTGGGTCGTGGGAGCATCCGATCCTTGAGAACTCAACAGCGTGCACTTGTCAAATGCCAAATTATCCTCGTCTAGCTTCGGCTAGTTGAGAATTCCTTTGGATCAAAGACCAACCTCCTTGTGGGGTTGGCAATGGATGAAGTCAGCAATGAATTTGTCTCTTTGGTCAGCATCAAACTCGCTGCGTCACCGTTTTCCCGGTGGGGTATGCATTTCTTTTTTACGGAGAGTTTGATCCTGGCTCAGGATGAACGCTGGCGGCGTGCTTAACACATGCAAGTCGAACGGTGAACACGGAGCTTGCTCTGTGGGATCAGTGGCGAACGGGTGAGTAACACGTGAGCAACCTGCCCCTGACTCTGGGATAAGCGCTGGAAACGGCGTCTAATACTGGATATGTGACGTGACCGCATGGTCTGCGTCTGGAAAGAATTTCGGTTGGGGATGGGCTCGCGGCCTATCAGCTTGTTGGTGAGGTAATGGCTCACCAAGGCGTCGACGGGTAGCCGGCCTGAGAGGGTGACCGGCCACACTGGGACTGAGACACGGCCCAGACTCCTACGGGAGGCAGCAGTGGGGAATATTGCACAATGGGCGCAAGCCTGATGCAGCAACGCCGCGTGAGGGACGACGGCCTTCGGGTTGTAAACCTCTTTTAGCAGGGAAGAAGCGAAAGTGACGGTACCTGCAGAAAAAGCGCCGGCTAACTACGTGCCAGCAGCCGCGGTAATACGTAGGGCGCAAGCGTTATCCGGAATTATTGGGCGTAAAGAGCTCGTAGGCGGTTTGTCGCGTCTGCTGTGAAATCCGGAGGCTCAACCTCCGGCCTGCAGTGGGTACGGGCAGACTAGAGTGCGGTAGGGGAGATTGGAATTCCTGGTGTAGCGGTGGAATGCGCAGATATCAGGAGGAACACCGATGGCGAAGGCAGATCTCTGGGCCGTAACTGACGCTGAGGAGCGAAAGGGTGGGGAGCAAACAGGCTTAGATACCCTGGTAGTCCACCCCGTAAACGTTGGGAACTAGTTGTGGGGTCCATTCCACGGATTCCGTGACGCAGCTAACGCATTAAGTTCCCCGCCTGGGGAGTACGGCCGCAAGGCTAAAACTCAAAGGAATTGACGGGGACCCGCACAAGCGGCGGAGCATGCGGATTAATTCGATGCAACGCGAAGAACCTTACCAAGGCTTGACATATACGAGAACGGGCCAGAAATGGTCAACTCTTTGGACACTCGTAAACAGGTGGTGCATGGTTGTCGTCAGCTCGTGTCGTGAGATGTTGGGTTAAGTCCCGCAACGAGCGCAACCCTCGTTCTATGTTGCCAGCACGTAATGGTGGGAACTCATGGGATACTGCCGGGGTCAACTCGGAGGAAGGTGGGGATGACGTCAAATCATCATGCCCCTTATGTCTTGGGCTTCACGCATGCTACAATGGCCGGTACAAAGGGCTGCAATACCGCGAGGTGGAGCGAATCCCAAAAAGCCGGTCCCAGTTCGGATTGAGGTCTGCAACTCGACCTCATGAAGTCGGAGTCGCTAGTAATCGCAGATCAGCAACGCTGCGGTGAATACGTTCCCGGGTCTTGTACACACCGCCCGTCAAGTCATGAAAGTCGGTAACACCTGAAGCCGGTGGCCTAACCCTTGTGGAGGGAGCCGTCGAAGGTGGGATCGGTAATTAGGACTAAGTCGTAACAAGGTAGCCGTACCGGAAGGTGCGGCTGGATCACCTCCTTTCTAAGGAGCATCTGACACTTTCGGGTGTCCAGAACCCAGATCGAGAACGTTCGTTTCTCGCTGGGAGCTCATGGGTGGAACATTTGACATGGTGCGAAGGATGCTGTTCTTCTCCAGTACGCCACTTCGGTGGTTGGAACGGGGAGGGTGGCGGATGTCGCACCTGCACGCTGTTGGGTCCTGAGGGACCGGATGCGGATCTTTCGGGATCTGGTCTGAACCTCTGGGCCTCTTTCTGTTTCCCCCGTGTGGGGTTGTGGATAGGGGCACCGCCCGTACTTTGAGAACTACACAGTGGACGCGAGCATCTTGCAGCTGGCTTCGGTCAGTTGCACAAGATGATCTTAAAGATCATTAGTCAATTTCAGATTCCATCTTCGGATGGGGTCGAGTTTTTGATTCAAACTCATGTGATTTCAAGTCTTTAAGAGCAAACGGTGGATGCCTTGGCATCTGGAGCCGAAGAAGGACGTAGCAATCTGCGATAAGCCTCGGGGAACTGATAAGCAAGTTTTGATCCGAGGGTGTCCGAATGGGGAAACCCCGCTGGGCGGCGTGCCGACCTAGTGACTCCCGCCTGAATATATAGGGCGGGTAGAGGGAACGTGGGGAAGTGAAACATCTCAGTACCCACAGGAAGAGAAAGCAACCGCGATTCCGTTAGTAGTGGCGAGCGAAACCGGAACAGGCTAAACCTAGCGTGTGTGATAGCCGGCAGGCGTTGCACGTTGGGGGTTGTGGGACTTTTCAGTCATCTCTGCCGAGGTGGCGGCGTTACAAGAAGGTATAGACGAACGGTCTTGAAAGGCCGGTCATAGAGGGTGCCAACCCCGTAGTCGAAATGCCTCTCTTGGCGCGAAGAGTATCCCAAGTAGCACGGGGCCCGTGAAATCCCGTGTGAATCTGTCAGGACCACCTGATAAGCCTAAATACTCCCAGATGACCGATAGCGGACAAGTACCGTGAGGGAAAGGTGAAAAGTACCCCGGGAGGGGAGTGAAATAGTACCTGAAACCGTTTGCTTACAAACCGTTGGAGCCTCCTTAGTAGGGGTGACAGCGTGCCTTTTGAAGAATGAGCCTGCGAGTTAGCGATATGTGGCGAGGTTAACCCGTGTGGGGTAGCCGTAGCGAAAGCGAGTCTGAATAGGGCGATTCAGTCGCATGTCCTAGACCCGAAGCGAAGTGATCTATCCATGGCCAGGTTGAAGCGACCGTAAGACGTCGTGGAGGACCGAACCCACTTAGGTTGAAAACTGAGGGGATGAGCTGTGGATAGGGGTGAAAGGCCAATCAAACTTCGTGATAGCTGGTTCTCTCCGAAATGCATTTAGGTGCAGCGTTGCGTGTTTCTTGCCGGAGGTAGAGCTACTGGATGGCCGATGGGCCCTACAAGGTTACTGACGTCAGCCAAACTCCGAATGCCGGTAAGTGAGAGCGCAGCAGTGAGACTGTGGGGGATAAGCTTCATAGTCGAGAGGGAAACAACCCAGACCACCAACTAAGGTCCCAAAGCGCGTGCTAAGTGGGAAAGGATGTGGAGTTGCCTTGACAACCAGGAGGTTGGCTTAGAAGCAGCCACCCTTGAAAGAGTGCGTAATAGCTCACTGGTCAAGTGATTCCGCGCCGACAATGTAACGGGGCTCAAGCACGCCACCGAAGTTGTGGCATTGACATTATTGGTAGGCCTTCGTGGTCCAGCCGTGTTGATGGGTAGGAGAGCGTCGTGTGGCCAGCGAAGCGGCGGTGTAAACCAGCCGTGGAGGCTACACGAGTGAGAATGCAGGCATGAGTAGCGAATGACGTGTGAGAAACACGTCCTCCGAAAGACCAAGGGTTCCAGGGTCAAGCTAATCTTCCCTGGGTAAGTCGGGACCTAAGGCGAGGCCGACAGGCGTAGTCGATGGACAACGGGTTGATATTCCCGTACCGGCGAAGAACCGCCCAAGCTAATCCAGTAGTGCTAAGTGTCTGAATCCCAGTGACTGATCCCTTCGGGGTGACGCTCTGGGCCTAGCGCACGACCCCATTCTGGTGCGGTTAGCGTATTAACAGGTGTGACGCAGGAAGGTAGCCCAAGCCAGGCGATGGTTGTCCTGGTGCAAGTGCGTAGGCCGAGTCGTAGGCAAATCCGCGATTCACATAGGCTGAGACACGATGCGGATAAAAAGTGGGTGATCCTATGCTGCCAAGAAAAGCATCGACGCGAGGTTCTAGCCGCCCGTACCCCAAACCGACTCAGGTGGTCAGGTAGAGAATACCAAGGAGATCGAGAGAATCGTGGTTAAGGAACTCGGCAAAATGCCCCCGTAACTTCGGGAGAAGGGGGGCCTTCGGCGTATAGGGATTTACTCCCGAAAGCGTTTGGAGGCCGCAGAGACTAGTGGGTAGCGACTGTTTACTAAAAACACAGGTCCGTGCCAAGTCGCAAGACGATGTATACGGACTGACGCCTGCCCGGTGCTGGAAGGTTAAGAGGACCGGTTAGCCGCAAGGCGAAGCTGAGAATTTAAGCCCCAGTAAACGGCGGTGGTAACTATAACCATCCTAAGGTAGCGAAATTCCTTGTCGGGTAAGTTCCGACCTGCACGAATGGCGTAACGACTTCCCAACTGTCTCAACCGCGAACTCGGCGAAATTGCATTACGAGTAAAGATGCTCGTTACGCGCAGCAGGACGGAAAGACCCCGTGACCTTTACTACAGCTTGGTATTGGTGTTCGGTGTGGCTTGTGTAGGATAGGTGGGAGACTTTGAAGCATGGACGCTAGTTCGTGTGGAGTCATTGTTGAAATACCACTCTGGTCACTCTGGATATCTAACTTCGAACCGTAATCCGGTTCAGGGACAGTGCCTGGTGGGTAGTTTAACTGGGGCGGTTGCCTCCCAAAAAGTAACGGAGGCGCCCAAAGGTTCCCTCAACCTGGTTGGCAATCAGGTGTCGAGTGTAAGTGCACAAGGGAGCTTGACTGTGAGACTGACAGGTCGAGCAGGGACGAAAGTCGGGACTAGTGATCCGGCAGTGGCTTGTGGAAGCGCTGTCGCTCAACGGATAAAAGGTACCTCGGGGATAACAGGCTGATCTTGCCCAAGAGTCCATATCGACGGCATGGTTTGGCACCTCGATGTCGGCTCGTCGCATCCTGGGGCTGGAGTAGGTCCCAAGGGTTGGGCTGTTCGCCCATTAAAGCGGTACGCGAGCTGGGTTTAGAACGTCGTGAGACAGTTCGGTCCCTATCCGCTGCGCGCGTAGGAAATTTGAGAGGATCTGACCCTAGTACGAGAGGACCGGGTTGGACGAACCTCTGGTGTGTCAGTTGTTCCGCCAGGAGCACCGCTGATTAGCTACGTTCGGGATGGATAACCGCTGAAAGCATCTAAGCGGGAAGCCGGCCTCAAGATGAGATTTCCATACCTTCGGGTGAGAGGCTCCCAGCCAGACTACTGGGTTGATAGGCCAGATGTGGAAGTGCAGTAATGCATGCAGCTGACTGGTACTAATAAGCCGATGACTTGATAACACACCGTTTGTTGGTGCTACGCGTCCACTGAGTGGTTCTCGATGTACGGTCGAGAACCGCATAACAACAATGACTTTGTTATGTGTTTGATTGAAACATCAATAGTGTTTCGGCGGCCATAGCGTGAGGGAAACGCCCGGTTACATTCCGAACCCGGAAGCTAAGCCTCACAGCGCCGATGGTACTGCAGGGGGGACCCTGTGGGAGAGTAGGACACCGCCGGACTCCTTTTAGACAAAATGGCCACCCATCGTTGGGTGGCCATTTTGCGTTTACACGAAAAGAACAGGGAGCATCATGCCAGAAGAGGAAGAGCGCCGTCCGCGTCGCAACGACGACGGTGGATCGCGCGGGCACCGCGCTTCTGGCGGACGCCCCAGCAATAGCCGTGACGGTGCGCCGCGTCGTGACGGCGCAGCTCCCCGTCGTGAGGGCGGGTACAACCGTGATGGTGGTGCACCGCGTCGTGACGGCGCAGCTCCCCGTCGTGAAGGTGGCGGCTACAACCGTGATGGTGGTGCTCCACGTCGTGAGGGCGGGTACAACCGCGACGGCGCCGCTCCGCGTCGTGAGGGCGGGTACAACCGCGATGGCGCATCTCCCCGTCGCGAGGGCGGGTATAGCCGTGATGGTGCAGCTCCCCGTCGTGAAGGTGGCGGCTACAACC
>NZ_JARD01000014.1:0-123732 GCF_000708345.1 Microbacterium sp. Cr-K32
TTGTCTAAAAGGAGTCCGGCGGTGTCCTACTCTCCCACAGGGTCCCCCCTGCAGTACCATCGGCGCTGTGAGGCTTAGCTTCCGGGTTCGGAATGTAACCGGGCGTTTCCCTCACGCTATGGCCGCCGAAACACTATTGATGTTTCAATCAAACACATAACAAAGTCATTGTTGTTATGCGGTTCTCGACCGTACATCGAGAACCACTCAGTGGACGCGTAGCACCAACAAACGGTGTGTTATCAAGTCATCGGCTTATTAGTACCAGTCAGCTGCATGCATTACTGCACTTCCACATCTGGCCTATCAACCCAGTAGTCTGGCTGGGAGCCTCTCACCCGAAGGTATGGAAATCTCATCTTGAGGCCGGCTTCCCGCTTAGATGCTTTCAGCGGTTATCCATCCCGAACGTAGCTAATCAGCGGTGCTCCTGGCGGAACAACTGACACACCAGAGGTTCGTCCAACCCGGTCCTCTCGTACTAGGGTCAGATCCTCTCAAATTTCCTACGCGCGCAGCGGATAGGGACCGAACTGTCTCACGACGTTCTAAACCCAGCTCGCGTACCGCTTTAATGGGCGAACAGCCCAACCCTTGGGACCTACTCCAGCCCCAGGATGCGACGAGCCGACATCGAGGTGCCAAACCATGCCGTCGATATGGACTCTTGGGCAAGATCAGCCTGTTATCCCCGAGGTACCTTTTATCCGTTGAGCGACAGCGCTTCCACAAGCCACTGCCGGATCACTAGTCCCGACTTTCGTCCCTGCTCGACCTGTCAGTCTCACAGTCAAGCTCCCTTGTGCACTTACACTCGACACCTGATTGCCAACCAGGTTGAGGGAACCTTTGGGCGCCTCCGTTACTTTTTGGGAGGCAACCGCCCCAGTTAAACTACCCACCAGGCACTGTCCCTGAACCGGATTACGGTTCGAAGTTAGATATCCAGAGTGACCAGAGTGGTATTTCAACAATGACTCCACACGAACTAGCGTCCATGCTTCAAAGTCTCCCACCTATCCTACACAAGCCACACCGAACACCAATACCAAGCTGTAGTAAAGGTCACGGGGTCTTTCCGTCCTGCTGCGCGTAACGAGCATCTTTACTCGTAATGCAATTTCGCCGAGTTCGCGGTTGAGACAGTTGGGAAGTCGTTACGCCATTCGTGCAGGTCGGAACTTACCCGACAAGGAATTTCGCTACCTTAGGATGGTTATAGTTACCACCGCCGTTTACTGGGGCTTAAATTCTCAGCTTCGCCTTGCGGCTAACCGGTCCTCTTAACCTTCCAGCACCGGGCAGGCGTCAGTCCGTATACATCGTCTTGCGACTTGGCACGGACCTGTGTTTTTAGTAAACAGTCGCTACCCACTAGTCTCTGCGGCCTCCAAACGCTTTCGGGAGTAAATCCCTATACGCCGAAGGCCCCCCTTCTCCCGAAGTTACGGGGGCATTTTGCCGAGTTCCTTAACCACGATTCTCTCGATCTCCTTGGTATTCTCTACCTGACCACCTGAGTCGGTTTGGGGTACGGGCGGCTAGAACCTCGCGTCGATGCTTTTCTTGGCAGCATAGGATCACCCACTTTTTATCCGCATCGTGTCTCAGCCTATGTGAATCGCGGATTTGCCTACGACTCGGCCTACGCACTTGCACCAGGACAACCATCGCCTGGCTTGGGCTACCTTCCTGCGTCACACCTGTTAATACGCTAACCGCACCAGAATGGGGTCGTGCGCTAGGCCCAGAGCGTCACCCCGAAGGGATCAGTCACTGGGATTCAGACACTTAGCACTACTGGATTAGCTTGGGCGGTTCTTCGCCGGTACGGGAATATCAACCCGTTGTCCATCGACTACGCCTGTCGGCCTCGCCTTAGGTCCCGACTTACCCAGGGAAGATTAGCTTGACCCTGGAACCCTTGGTCTTTCGGAGGACGTGTTTCTCACACGTCATTCGCTACTCATGCCTGCATTCTCACTCGTGTAGCCTCCACGGCTGGTTTACACCGCCGCTTCGCTGGCCACACGACGCTCTCCTACCCATCAACACGGCTGGACCACGAAGGCCTACCAATAATGTCAATGCCACAACTTCGGTGGCGTGCTTGAGCCCCGTTACATTGTCGGCGCGGAATCACTTGACCAGTGAGCTATTACGCACTCTTTCAAGGGTGGCTGCTTCTAAGCCAACCTCCTGGTTGTCAAGGCAACTCCACATCCTTTCCCACTTAGCACGCGCTTTGGGACCTTAGTTGGTGGTCTGGGTTGTTTCCCTCTCGACTATGAAGCTTATCCCCCACAGTCTCACTGCTGCGCTCTCACTTACCGGCATTCGGAGTTTGGCTGACGTCAGTAACCTTGTAGGGCCCATCGGCCATCCAGTAGCTCTACCTCCGGCAAGAAACACGCAACGCTGCACCTAAATGCATTTCGGAGAGAACCAGCTATCACGAAGTTTGATTGGCCTTTCACCCCTATCCACAGCTCATCCCCTCAGTTTTCAACCTAAGTGGGTTCGGTCCTCCACGACGTCTTACGGTCGCTTCAACCTGGCCATGGATAGATCACTTCGCTTCGGGTCTAGGACATGCGACTGAATCGCCCTATTCAGACTCGCTTTCGCTACGGCTACCCCACACGGGTTAACCTCGCCACATATCGCTAACTCGCAGGCTCATTCTTCAAAAGGCACGCTGTCACCCCTACTAAGGAGGCTCCAACGGTTTGTAAGCAAACGGTTTCAGGTACTATTTCACTCCCCTCCCGGGGTACTTTTCACCTTTCCCTCACGGTACTTGTCCGCTATCGGTCATCTGGGAGTATTTAGGCTTATCAGGTGGTCCTGACAGATTCACACGGGATTTCACGGGCCCCGTGCTACTTGGGATACTCTTCGCGCCAAGAGAGGCATTTCGACTACGGGGTTGGCACCCTCTATGACCGGCCTTTCAAGACCGTTCGTCTATACCTTCTTGTAACGCCGCCACCTCGGCAGAGATGACTGAAAAGTCCCACAACCCCCAACGTGCAACGCCTGCCGGCTATCACACACGCTAGGTTTAGCCTGTTCCGGTTTCGCTCGCCACTACTAACGGAATCGCGGTTGCTTTCTCTTCCTGTGGGTACTGAGATGTTTCACTTCCCCACGTTCCCTCTACCCGCCCTATATATTCAGGCGGGAGTCACTAGGTCGGCACGCCGCCCAGCGGGGTTTCCCCATTCGGACACCCTCGGATCAAAACTTGCTTATCAGTTCCCCGAGGCTTATCGCAGATTGCTACGTCCTTCTTCGGCTCCAGATGCCAAGGCATCCACCGTTTGCTCTTAAAGACTTGAAATCACATGAGTTTGAATCAAAAACTCGACCCCATCCGAAGATGGAATCTGAAATTGACTAATGATCTTTAAGATCATCTTGTGCAACTGACCGAAGCCAGCTGCAAGATGCTCGCGTCCACTGTGTAGTTCTCAAAGTACGGGCGGTGCCCCTATCCACAACCCCACACGGGGGAAACAGAAAGAGGCCCAGAGGTTCAGACCAGATCCCGAAAGATCCGCATCCGGTCCCTCAGGACCCAACAGCGTGCAGGTGCGACATCCGCCACCCTCCCCGTTCCAACCACCGAAGTGGCGTACTGGAGAAGAACAGCATCCTTCGCACCATGTCAAATGTTCCACCCATGAGCTCCCAGCGAGAAACGAACGTTCTCGATCTGGGTTCTGGACACCCGAAAGTGTCAGATGCTCCTTAGAAAGGAGGTGATCCAGCCGCACCTTCCGGTACGGCTACCTTGTTACGACTTAGTCCTAATTACCGATCCCACCTTCGACGGCTCCCTCCACAAGGGTTAGGCCACCGGCTTCAGGTGTTACCGACTTTCATGACTTGACGGGCGGTGTGTACAAGACCCGGGAACGTATTCACCGCAGCGTTGCTGATCTGCGATTACTAGCGACTCCGACTTCATGAGGTCGAGTTGCAGACCTCAATCCGAACTGGGACCGGCTTTTTGGGATTCGCTCCACCTCGCGGTATTGCAGCCCTTTGTACCGGCCATTGTAGCATGCGTGAAGCCCAAGACATAAGGGGCATGATGATTTGACGTCATCCCCACCTTCCTCCGAGTTGACCCCGGCAGTATCCCATGAGTTCCCACCATTACGTGCTGGCAACATAGAACGAGGGTTGCGCTCGTTGCGGGACTTAACCCAACATCTCACGACACGAGCTGACGACAACCATGCACCACCTGTTTACGAGTGTCCAAAGAGTTGACCATTTCTGGCCCGTTCTCGTATATGTCAAGCCTTGGTAAGGTTCTTCGCGTTGCATCGAATTAATCCGCATGCTCCGCCGCTTGTGCGGGTCCCCGTCAATTCCTTTGAGTTTTAGCCTTGCGGCCGTACTCCCCAGGCGGGGAACTTAATGCGTTAGCTGCGTCACGGAATCCGTGGAATGGACCCCACAACTAGTTCCCAACGTTTACGGGGTGGACTACCAGGGTATCTAAGCCTGTTTGCTCCCCACCCTTTCGCTCCTCAGCGTCAGTTACGGCCCAGAGATCTGCCTTCGCCATCGGTGTTCCTCCTGATATCTGCGCATTCCACCGCTACACCAGGAATTCCAATCTCCCCTACCGCACTCTAGTCTGCCCGTACCCACTGCAGGCCGGAGGTTGAGCCTCCGGATTTCACAGCAGACGCGACAAACCGCCTACGAGCTCTTTACGCCCAATAATTCCGGATAACGCTTGCGCCCTACGTATTACCGCGGCTGCTGGCACGTAGTTAGCCGGCGCTTTTTCTGCAGGTACCGTCACTTTCGCTTCTTCCCTGCTAAAAGAGGTTTACAACCCGAAGGCCGTCGTCCCTCACGCGGCGTTGCTGCATCAGGCTTGCGCCCATTGTGCAATATTCCCCACTGCTGCCTCCCGTAGGAGTCTGGGCCGTGTCTCAGTCCCAGTGTGGCCGGTCACCCTCTCAGGCCGGCTACCCGTCGACGCCTTGGTGAGCCATTACCTCACCAACAAGCTGATAGGCCGCGAGCCCATCCCCAACCGAAATTCTTTCCAGACGCAGACCATGCGGTCACGTCACATATCCAGTATTAGACGCCGTTTCCAGCGCTTATCCCAGAGTCAGGGGCAGGTTGCTCACGTGTTACTCACCCGTTCGCCACTGATCCCACAGAGCAAGCTCCGTGTTCACCGTTCGACTTGCATGTGTTAAGCACGCCGCCAGCGTTCATCCTGAGCCAGGATCAAACTCTCCGTAAAAAAGAAATGCATACCCCACCGGGAAAACGGTGACGCAGCGAGTTTGATGCTGACCAAAGAGACAAATTCATTGCTGACTTCATCCATTGCCAACCCCACAAGGAGGTTGGTCTTTGATCCAAAGGAATTCTCAACTAGCCGAAGCTAGACGAGGATAATTTGGCATTTGACAAGTGCACGCTGTTGAGTTCTCAAGGATCGGATGCTCCCACGACCCAGCCATCACAGCCAGGCCCGCAGGGCAACTTCTCTATCTTACCGATCTCGTTTCCGTTGTCAAGTCCGAGTTTTTCTCGGCCTGACCGTGGGAACGGATCAGCACCTTCATCCTGTTCACTCAGTGAGTGTCTGGGATTCGGGAGGTGTTAGCTGCTTGACGGGAGCCGGTCCGAGGACCTCCGCTCAACCGTTTGGGGCGAACAGGTAATAAGTTACGCGGATCCCGGGGATCGGGCAAATCAGGGCTGACCGCCGGGCGTGTCGCCGGCCTGCATCCGCGGATCCGCGCGATTCCTCCGTTGTCTACGTGAGTCACTCGACGCTCATGGGCGTGGTCGTGACGTCGATGCTCCCGAAGGAGAAGGGACTGAAGACCGTCCAGGAGCCGGAGTTGAATCCCTCCATAGGGATCAGGAAGAACCAGACGAGAGAGACGATGATCGCGAGGCCCACGAGCGCCGAGACTCCGATGGCCGCGCGGTTCAGTGTCTTGAGGGCGGTGTGTTCGTCGCTCGCCTTTATCACGCGTCCGAGGGTGATCAGCACGATCGCGGCGATGCCGATGTAGATCAGGGGGCTGGGGCGGAGTGTCAGATCCATGCACACGGGCGCCTCGCCGGTCGGCTGTCCCGACGCATCAATGAAGCCACCACTGCCGTTGACGCCCCCGGGGCAGTAGCTCCGACTCGCGACCATCAGCGCGGGGTACACGAGGGCTGCGATCACGGCCACGATCACGACCCGTCGGATCTTCACGATGACCGCGGCGCCGGGAAGGCCCGAGCCGGTGACGGTTTCCGGTGTGGTCGGAGCGAGCGACAAGAGGGCCCCCTTCGTGGACGGTCGTCTCATGATGGCGCAGCGGGTGGGAAGCGGGAAGAGCCAGCGAGCCGGGGGAGCATGGCTCGGTTAGGCTCGCGCCATGACGCTCAGAGAAGAAGATCACCCCCGGATTCGGGTGCTCGTATGGGCCCAGCTTCGCTTCGCGAGCGATCTGTCTGAGGCGCGGACCGAAGCGCAGATGCTCGACGACCTCAACGAGTGCGAGAGGTACGAGGTCGACGTCAAGACGGACGAGCCTTGGGAGGATCTCGAGGCAGCGATCCGCGCCTTCGACCCCCATGTGTTCCACTTCATCGGTCACGGCAAGGGCGGAAGTCTCGAAGTAGCTAGGCGTGACCGCCAGGGGTTGCCGATCGCCTCCACCGCGACGCCGCGCGAGCTGCACGCCGCGCTTCGCGACGCGCAAGTCCTCAACGGAGTTTTTCTGAACGGATGCGAGACCTCGCGGTGGGCCCCGCACCTGATCCCGCAGGGCGGATGGTTCATCGGCGCGAATCGGAAGGTCGGTGACCGCGGGGCACGGCTCTTCGCCGAGAAGTTCTACGAGCAGTTCCAGGGTCAGTCCACGAATCGAGATGCGTTCGACGCTGCCCTCGCCCACGTCGCGAACACGAGCGGACACTCACAACCGCCGATCGTCCGATGGGTCGAGGACCCAGATCCCGAGGAATTCATCCACAAGGTATTCGACCGCGAAGCGTTCCGCGCATCGGTGGGTCGCGAATCCTCGATGCAGGAGTTGGAAGATGCGCTGAAGGGAATCACGAAGTCGCTGCGTGGTCGCCGGTTGATCACACGTGAGATCCTCGGGGCGCCGAATGTCGTGCACTGCATGGACCCACTCGACCCGCAAGCGGTGGATGTGATCCGGCACAGGATGAAAGCTGTGACGTTCGACTTCAAGCAGCTTTCCCAGGAGTTCTCCTCCGTCCCCGACCTCGGCAACTCGCTGTACAAGATCCCCCTGCGGGACAGGCGGCGCTTTCTGTTCCTTGCCGACAGGCTGGACCAATCGCGTAACGAGACCATTGATGCGGTGAACAAGGTTCTCCCGGAGCGCCTGCGATTGTCCAAGGTCGAGTTGACATCGTCGGCCGTGGGTCCCCACTGGGTGGATCTTGGCCCGGAGTGAGGCAGCGAGCGTTAATGCGCGCTCGGATACGCTGATGCACAGCGAGGGGCGCGACGCCTCAGGGACCGAGGCCACAGCCTCAGAGAGAGTGCGCAATGACGGGTGAGACCTTCTCTGAAGACGACTTCCGCAATCAGTGGAAAGAGCAAGCGGACGAGATCGGCCGCTTCAACCTCGCCATCTTCGGCAAGACCGGCGTCGGGAAGTCGACGCTGATCAACGCGATCTTCGGCGAGGAGGTCGCTCCCACCGGAGTCGGCGAACCCGTCACGATGGACGAGCATCTCTACATCCACCGTTCCGGCTTCCTCGGCCTGCTCGACACCCGTGGGCTCGAGATCGGCAAGGACACCGATGAGCTGATCAGCGAACTCGGCGAGTACCTGAAGAAGATGCGCCGGCAGCCGCTCTCCGAGCAGATCCACGTCGCCTGGTACTGCGTCCGGGCGACGGACCGGCGGTTCGAGGACACCGAAGCAGAGTTCATCCGCCGGCTGCACGACCTCGGCCTGCCCGTCGTCGCCGTCCTGACACAGGTGCCGTCGCGGAACGGCGAGTATCACGCCGACGCTCTGACCCTGGCGGATCACATCGCCGGGCTCGACCTGCCGATCGTGGGCGGTCGTCCGATCCTGGTGATGTCGACGGCGGATGAGTTCACCGGTCAGGTGCAGCACGGGCTCACGGAGCTCGTCGATGCCACGTTTCGCGCTGCTCCCGAGGGTGTTGAAGCAGCGTTCGCAGCCGCCCAGAAAGTCGATCTGGCAAGAAAGCGCAAGCAAGCTCAAACAGCTGTCCGCGCGGCTGCCACGGCGGCGTTGACGGTCGGAGCTATTCCGATCCCCGTTGCGGACGCCGGTGTGCTCATCCCCATTCAGCTCGGGATGATGGCGAGGGTGGCGGCGATCTACGGTGTCAGAGTCGAGACCGCCACGATCGCAGCGACCGCGGCAACAGTCGCCGTCTCGGCGGCAGGACGAAGCGCCGTCGCCGGCCTCCTGAAGTTCATCCCCGGAGCGGGAACCATTATCGGCGGTGCGATCTCGGGCACCGTCGCCAGCACCTTCACCCTGGCGATCGGATACGCATGGGCAGTGGTCTGCGGTGAGCTCACACAGGGTCGACTGCGAGGCGTCGACGGCGCGCTCGACAGCGACCTGGTTCGCGAGCTGTTCCAGACGCAGGTCGGCGTGTGGTTCAAGAAGGTGAGTGGCGGGCGAGGCTGAACGGAGTTTCGCCGGCTACGCCTGATCTACCCGGGTAGATCAGGCGTAGCGCGCGTCCGCCCTACGCTGGAGCGTCTGCCTCTTTCTCGAGGCGCCTTCCCCTGGAGCTCCATGTCTGCAACGACGGTCGAAGAGTTCAGGGGGCGTCGACAGCACTCGATTCAGGTTGGATGGTCGCGTCCGCGACTGCCCGCGCAACCACCGCCTTTGTCAGCAAGTCGCTCTTCGCCACTCGATCGACCTGCCAAGAGTTACCGTCGACGATGCCTTGGATCTCTTCACTGACGACAGAAAGAGCGGCTTTGACGTCGTCGACGTCGATGGAGAGCGGGGCCTCCGAAAGAGCCTTCAGCTGGCTCGGGTTGTAAATTTGCGCGCCCAGCGCCTTCGTCACGAGATAGCTGCTGATGTAGAAGCGGGCGTTGGTCCTAGTTGGGGCATCTGCGACGCCCTCAGTTAGAAGGAGCGAATCTACGCGCCGCTGGACAGCAGCAATCCAGAGGTACACATCCAGGCTCAATGACACGCTGAACACCGCGGCATAGTCCGCTTCATTGTTGAGCAGCGTTGACGGACGCGCGCGCGCATCATCCGGACGGCTGAGACCGATCGCCATGACTGCCTGGCCAAGTGTGGGGATGCTAATGATCTTGTCCGCGGGCTTACCGGCGTTCTTGTAGAAGTTCTTCCGCCGATCGTAGTACCAGCCTCTTGCGGCGAAGTGCGACTCGATCTGTCGATGGAGATCCTCGGTCGCGTGAAGCGATGCATCGGGAACCTTCGTCTGGCTGTTTGTAGCCCTGATCACGTCATCACGCGTCGCCTCGTCCAGGGTCTTGATCACGCGGACCTGCACAGATCGGCGCTTGTGCCGATCAAGGTCCGCACCTGTGGCCGTGAGCACGTCGTGAATCGCGTGCGACGTCTGCATCCCGTTGACGATCTGGACACCCGAGAGGGTAAACGTCTTTTCACCACCGATGTTGACCGCCGAACACAGGATTGTGACTCCGTTATTGAGCCACCAGAAATCCCTGTTGTCATCGGCTTCCAGCGTCGCCTTCATCTGCCTGTTCACGGTAACTGCGCCTTGGAAGTCTCGGACGTTCCAGTCGAAGAGATGCCCCCGCAGCGCCCCGTCGTCATCTGACAGGAACCGAAAGTAGTCGGGCAGCGAGACCAGGCCCGCGTAGGAGTCCCCTTCTGAGATGTAGTCCTTGAATCGGAGCTGAAGATCGTATTCCGGCGTCGCGCTCGCCATCGCCCAAAGCTCCTTGGCGCCCACGACGCGAACATCAATTTCGGCACCGGGGACCAAAGCGCTGAGTTCTGTGCGTACGTCGGTCATCTTCTGCGCCACGCCACCAGAGACGCTCGCGGTATCGCCGCGTGAAACGTACGCGAACGTAATCGAGATACGCGGGGACCTGATGCTCAGCAGAGTCCACGCACGAGTGAAGATGCGCACGCGCTCGACTACATCGCCCGAGTAGATCCCAACGAGCTGGTCGTCGGTGAAGTTCAGGTCGAGCAGCTTCTTCGTACTTGCCCCAGCCTTGTCAAAGGCGTCTTCTCCGAAGCCCTCGGATCGTTTTGCTTGGATCAACCAGAGCGAGAGCTCAGCACCCTTGCGAATTTCACTGGGCTTGAATCCATCCTCGAAGATTTCCGCATCTTCGCTGAGGAGACGACCATCGAGGAAGGTGTATACGGCGTCCAGACCACCGTCTTGACCACCTCCGATGCGCCCCGCCTCTACTTCTTCGTCACTCATGTTGTGACCATTGAGGACAGTCGCTGCAGCGAACAGCTCGAAGGCAACGTCGTCTGGCAACGGAGCATCCCGGCTGTCCTGCGCGGCCTTGACGAACTGATCGACAAGCACAACCTCGTTACTCATTACCGTCGACGACCTTTCCGCTTCTTGCTTTCGGGGATAAGAAGGATTCACTCAGCAGTGGGAACGCGATGAAAATCAGGTTCTACTGGAGCGAGCCGGAGACGGAACGTCACCATAGCTCTCACGACGCGCCTCCTTGGGTCTCCGTCGCCTTCGTCCCCTCGACCGCCATCCAAGCGATGAGGCGCACGTCGTCGAGCGCGATGGGCGGGAGCGGTTCGACCTTCTCGGCGGGCTGGATGCCGAACCCGTCGAGCACCTGGACAATCGCGTCCACAACAGCCTTGGGCTTGCCTGGAGTTCGCAGTGCGGCCCGCATCGCCTTCCTTGCCTTGGCGGTCGGCACGGTGTTGAGGCGCTTGATGGTCTGGAGCTGTGCCGCGCCAAGGTGGCCGCCCTTGTTGAGGATGACTTCGCGTGCATCGCGGAAGGATGCGGGGATCTCGGCAGCGAGGGCGTTCGGGTCGGTCGAGCGCATCCACTCGTCGTGCCCATCTTCCTGTGCAAGCGCCCACGCCTCGTATGCGGCGCGGAACGCCTCTTCGGGCAGGGAGCGCGGGCGGTCGGGCTTGCCGGGGTCCGCGGTGACGAGCGAGATCAGGGTGTCGTCGACCACGACTCGGCCGTCCTCATCGGCGACCGGCTGCCAGGCGTCGTCGGCGTTCACGTTGCGGAACCAGATGTGGCCAGTGTCGCCCATCTTCATGCAGAACACGAAGGAGCGACCGGCGACGGCCGGGTTCACGAACCCGCTGCCGATGCCGTACGGCAGGTCTTCGAGACGTCCGCGGAGGGACTGGTCGGCGTCGAGCGCGTTGGCGAGGCGTCTCCGGTACTCCTCACCCGATCCCGCCGCCGAGCCACCGCCCTGGTCGATGAGTTCCTCGATCTCGCCGACGATGGCGTCGGGGTCGTAGTGCTCCTGCGGCAGGTAGTGCGAGACGCCGGGAAGCACCTTGCCCGCGCCGATGGCAGCGTCTGCCTGCCGGAGCTTGCGGATCAGAGTCTGCTCCAGCCCGAGGAACTCGTCGAGGTGCTCGGCGGGGAAGAACACGTCGAGTTCGATGGACTTGTGCTGGCTGCCGATGCGGTCGACGCGGCCGTGGCGTTGCACGATGCGCATCGGGTTCCACGGCAGGTCGTAGTTGACGATGTGCGCGGCCTGCTGGAGGTTCACACCTTCGGCGAGTACGTCGGTCGTCAGCAGGATGTCGTAGAGGTCTGCCTCGATGGGAGTGCCATCGTCGCGGAGCTGGCCCGCAGTGCGAGGAGCAAAATTGGCGACCGCCTTCGCTCGAGTGGGCTGGTCGATGCCGCCGCGCTTGCCCGAAGCGAACTCGCCGATCACCGCGGGTGCGATCCGCCCGCGGTAGGCAGCAAGAGGCGAGTCGTCGGGCACAGCGTCCAGCGCAGCGACAAGGCGTTCGTGCAGGTCGCGGATCGTGTCGGCGTAGGTGGAGAAGACGATGACCTTCCGCCGGTCGCCGCTGGGCGCATTCGACACGGCCGGCTTCTCGGCCTCGCCCGCGATCCGCTTCAGCTCGGCGAGCAGTGCCGCGACCTTCGGCTCACCGTCGTGCGCGGCCGCCTCTGCGAGCGACTGTAGGTGACGGATCAGCACGAGGTCGCGCTCGACGTCCGATGCCAGCAGCTCCGCGTCGTACAACGCGGCAGGCGTGGCCTGATGCTCATCGTCTTCGTCAAGACCGGCGACGATCTCGTCAAGGTCTTCCGACTCGGAGCTCACGTAGTCCCGCAGCGCGCCGCCGACGAGCACGGTGCCCTTCCCGAGCGCCGAGACGAACGCCTCGTGCGTCTGGATGAGCACGCCGAGTGTGCCGGCGAGCGCGGTCGGCGAGGATTCGAGCCGCTTGAGCACCGCGGAGCGCAGCAGTCCCATGTTCGAGACCTCGGTCTTGCTCAGGTCCTCGGTCTTCAGATACTTACTGGGAACGTACCGGGCAAGTAGGAGCCGCCTTGGGTCGCTGCGGCGCACGCTGAACGACGCGACATGCGCCTCATCCTCGGGGATGTCGAGCGCGTAGGTGACCGCATCGACCAATGCTTCACCCGGCTCATCGAGCTGATAGTCCACGCGGCGCACGTCAGCATCGGGGAACTCGACCGGGATCTTCTTACCTCCCGGCCCGGCGATCGTCTCGCCGCGGTAGTTGTCCTTGACGAATCTCCTGGTGCGTCGCACCGCGACCTGATCCATCAGGTCGAACAGGTGCGCGGGCGTCAGCGCCTCGGGATCGAGGGCCTGCGCGTCACGGATGTACTTGCGGATCGACGGAATGCCGATGGAGGCGAAGCGCGCGTCGTCGCGGATGAAGTACTTGACCAGGGTCTCCAGGTCGATGAGCGAGTTGTTCACTGGCGTGGCGGTCAGCAGCACGACCTTCTTCGGGTGCCGCCCCGCGAGGATGATCCGATCCAACGCCTCCGAGCGCGCAGCTCCCGCGTTCCGCAAGTTGTGCGCCTCGTCCACGATCACCAGCGCAGCGTCCTCGGCTCGCTCGTAGAACCCGAGATGTTCCGGATGCTCCGGGTCCATCCGGCTGCGAATCTCTTCGTAGGAGTGCACCGAGACGCGGCGGGAGATGTCATACCGCTCCAGCACCGGGTCCCACACCGACGCCTTCAGCGCGGCGGGAGCCGCGACGAGCACGCGCTGGCGCTGCTGCTCGGTGGCCGCCGCGATCACTTCGAGAGCGAGGAAGGTCTTACCCAGACCCACCTCGTCGGCCACTAGCACGCCGCCGATCTCCTCCAGCAGCCGCCGCATCCGCTTCACGCCGTCGGCCTGGAACCGGGTCAGCTCGAAGCGCGTCGGACCAGCCTGCTCGTCATCGAGATGCTCGCCATAGCGGGCCAGCAGCATGCGCAGGAACACGCTCCACGGCGTGTGCTCGGCCCACAACGGCTCGTACAGCCCGGCAAGGTCGAAGGCTTCGGAGCCGGCCCAGCACTCCTCGAACCAGTCGATCACCTGCGGCGTCGAACCGTGCTGCCCGGACGCACCCACGTTCAGCTCGGCATTGCGGGTGAGCCCCGCGTAGGTCAGGTTCGACGACCCCGCGAGATAGGCAGGATGCGTCGGGTGGTGGCTGATGAACGCTTTGCCGTGCAAGAACCCGCCCGTGTAGCGGCGGATCTCCACAATCGGCTCGCCGCGCTCGTTGGCGGCGCGCAGCCACGCCACGAGCCGCTGCGCCGACTGCGTGGCTCGAAGCTCGAACCCGAGCGCATCGCGCTCCGCCTTCAGCCAGCGCACATGGTCGGTCAGCGCCGCATCGAGCCGCTTCCGGAGCGTCGCGTGGGCATCCACCGGCAACAGCGGATCGGGCACCGGGTCGGCCCCGAGCAGGATGCGGATGCGCGGCAGTTTCTCCAGCTCATCGGCGAGCAGGAGGAAGCCCGCCGGATTGACGTAGGCCGTCGCAATTGCGGCGCTCGGCGGAACAGCCAGCGCCTCCCGATTCACCCGGAATAGACGACGCACCTCCTCACGCACCGTCATCGGCGGCGCGATCCGATTCGTCGCGAAGACGGGAAGCTGGTCTGTCATGCCGCGTCCCTCCACTGCTCGCAGTACGCGAGGACACGCTCAAGGCGCGCGGCGTAGTTCCAACCTCGGTGGAACGTCGCGAAGACATGCTCCACCTGCTCCGGCGTTAGCCCGTAGAGGAGCGACACGAGCGCGTCGAGTTCCGCGATCAGTTCCGTTCTCGTCGGCTCGGTGTCAGCGGTGCCGACCCCGACCCCCACAGCATCAGCCCACTCTTTGTACCGCCCATCGACTGCCGCCAGACGAGCTGAGATCAGAACTACGCGACGAACGAGAGCCGAATCTGCACGGTAGCGAGGAATCGGGAGAGGCTTCATGACGAAGAAGTTGAAGTTCGACTCAACCCACTTCCGAGCCGCCCAATCAAATGGGATGCTGCTGAGCACGCCCAACAGATACGCCTCTGCCTTGACATCGCTGGTGCCGCGAACTACTATCTGCGCAGCTTCCGTCGCGGGGATTCCAGAAGGAAGCAGGCACGAGATGGTGGTCCGAGAGTCATCGCTTCGCGAGATCTTTCGGAAGGCAATACGCGGCCGATCTGCCATTGTCTTCCCTGCGCCGAAGTCGATGCCGCCGTATGGGGAACGCTTCTGCCGTCGTGAGGACGCGAGCTTGGCAGAGAGATGCGCTACGAGCCTCTCGCCATCAACGTATGCATACGGTGACCCAAAATTCGGATTCCAAAGATTGAACGATGAGCCAGTCATCACCGCCGTACCGTGTGGTTTGGAGATGTCGAAGTCATAGAGCGCACGGTCACCTGTGGAGTGCATCTCATTTGCGAGTCGGAAATCCCAACCGGGATACTGCGAATCAAACCTCGGGGACCGCTTCATCTGCATGAAGACGTCACCGGACATCGCATCCCGCATCAACGGGAAAGCTGCAATCTCTGACCAGTCGACAAACTCCTCAGCCGGAACCGCAATCAGATCTTTCGCCCCCTGAAGGAACTCGGCCTCGCTCGCGAACGGCCCGGAGAATCGCGCGATCGATGCACCACCCCGTTCGATAACGCCAAGACCGATCGTGAGTCGCGTCCCGTTGGGTAGACGGAATATCCACTCAGCCTTGTTCTGCAGGAAACAGACGTCAGCGAACGCTCCCTCAGCAAGTACCTGTCTCCGCCAATGCTCGAGAGGCGATCCGGAAAAGGCAGCGCGAGGAAGCACAACTGCCGAGCGCCCGCCTCGGCGAACGAGGCTCCAGAACCTCCATGCGAACGCCTGGTAGAGATCGAAATCTCCGGCGCCGAGCTTGTAGGGGCCTCGCCGAATCGCGCTCGAGAGAGTCTCCGTTCTGCGCTGTTCGCTCTCGTACTCCGCGACGAGATCCGGCCTTTGCTCGAACAAGCCGAGCATTGCGGCACGCCGCTCTTGTTGCTTCATGGCACGCAGACCGGGTACGCGCAAACCCCACCACTTTTGTTCCTCCACCTTCACGGTCTCCCAGGGCGGGTTCCCGACCAAGGCGTCGAATCCGGGCCGCCCTCGAAGGAACACCTCGGGGAACAGGTACGGCATGTGCGCAGGCTGGAGCGGATCGACGGCTTCCCGCACTTCGCGCGTCGCCGCGAGAGCAATGAACTGCTTGGCATCCCACGCCTCGTCAATCGTCACGCCGAGGCGCTTGGCGACGGCCACATCGAAGATCGCCTTCGCCGGGGCCGCCGCATCGCGTGCCTTCGCCAGCATCTCCGCACCGGCGGCGACCTCCGACTTGTCGGCCTCGGAAGCGTTCGCGTAGTCGATGAGGAGGTCGTGTGCGGCCGTCAGCGGCTCGCGGATGATCTGCTCGAACAGCCCGTCGGCCTTCAGCGCGTCCATCGCCTCATCGATGGTGCCGATGCCGGTGAGGGAGTTGGCGAGGACGAGGCCGTGGTCGAGGCTTGACATCGGCAGTCCGGGCACGAAGGTGTGAATCCAGAGCGCGAGCTGCGACAGCTCGACGGCGAGCGGGTTGATGTCGAGGCCGTAGATGCAGCGACGTGCCACCTGGCGGCGAAGGAGCTGGCCGTCGGTGATCGCTTTCGCACCCTCTGTGTCCTGCCCGAGCGCCTCGCGCGCCTTCTCCGCGAGGCGTGCAAGTTCGGCGCGGACGCCCGGCACCTCGGTGGCGGTGAGGAAGTCCCGCATACCGCGCTCGAGCTTGTCCACGGCGGCGACCAGGAAGTGCGCGGAGCCCATTGCCAGGTCGGCGACACGGAAGTCAAAGAAGGCGTCTGCGGCCTGGCGTTCCTTACCCTCATCCATGAGGGTCTTGATGCGCTCGAGGTGGGCCTTCAACGCGGGTTCGACCGACCGCTCGATGAGGTGGTCGACGACGATCTTCGGCGTGTAGTACGAGCCGGTTGCCTTGCGCTCCCCCGACGCCGAGTGAAAGTACGGGCGACCCGCCGGAGCGACGACTTCATCGTCGTCCTTCGCGGGCACGTACGCTCCGTTCCGATCCACGGTGAGGTTCTGCTCGGCGAGCGAGAGGCTGGATTCCAGGAGGCCCTCGTAGATGGTGCCGAACTCACGCACCTGGAGGCTGCGGAAGTCGACCGGCCCCCACGTCTCGTCGATGGTCTCCTCGCTGAGGAGTTCCTGGAGGGCAGGGCCGATCACGCTATCGGTGAGCTTGACCCGCGACAGCAGAGCGCCTTCCTCGGTCGCCGGGTCGAACAGGCTGCCACCATAGGCAGGCACCTCCCAGCGGGAGTTGCCGTAGAAAATCACCTCCCACACCTGCGTGAGATCCGACCAGATCGCTGCCGACTCGGTGGAGAACTGGTCGGGACCCGTGCCGATCTCGCGGGTGATGAACGCCTGGAGCGAGTTGGCGTCGTAGTGATCGTTGCGGCCCGCAGGTAGCAACTCGGTCGCCTCACCGTATGCCTGGAACAGCAGACGGAACAGGACACGCATTGTGAGGCGGTAGGCCATCTGGAGACCCTCCGCATCGAGCGCGAGCCCGAGCGCTGGGAGCTGATCGGCGATAGCAAGCGCGACCCGAGGTACCACGCCCTCGTATACACGGTCGCGCAGGCGCGTACCGAGGTCGGCGGCGTACTTGCCCGAGCCGTCGAGGATCTGCTGCGCAGAACCGTCCGCGTCGAGTGCCTCAGCGGAGAAGATCAGCGTCAGCAGCGCAGACTGCTCTGGCGCGAGCAGATCCAGGTCCAACTCGAAGTAGGTCTCCGACTGCCCGCGCTGTCCGACGCCGACGCCGTCGCGTCCGGGGTACAGCCGCAGGGTGGACTTGCGCAGCGCGATCACCCACGGCACGTCCTCACGACCAGCGATTTCGAGTGCCTTGGCGACGGGAGTGAGCTGGTACGTCGTGGACTTCTGATCGAAATGCTCGTCGTCGCGCAGCAGCACAGCGACGGCGCGGCGCGGGCCGCTGGAGGCACGCAGGACGAGCAGCCGCTCCGACCCAGCAAGTTCGGTATCGAACCCAAGCGCGGACACCAGCTCGATGCCGCGCTTGGGGAGGATCGGCATCGCCTTCTGACCCGCTGAATCCCAATCCGGGCGGCGAGGCACGTCGCGGTTCAGGTGGTAGGTGGCGAACAGGAAATGATTGGAGAAGCCGTCGGTACCCGCCGAGGACATCGCCTCCTGGATGGCGCGAATGCGTCCGTGAGCGGCAAGTCCGTTCTCCTCCTCCAGTACAGACCGAAGCTGGCGCTCCGCCTGACCGACTGTGACGGGACCGATAGGCGGTGCGCCCGCGGACGGGTAGTGAACCCATACGCCGTCCGGAGTGACGGCGGCGACGATGAAGCCCATAGGAGCCCGCGTGCCCCGCGACCGCCAGAGGTCGTCGAGTATGCCTTTCGTCGGCCGCGCGGTCAGATTAGCGACACCAATCTGGATCGCCCCCGCCCCAGCATCATCCCGACCAAGAACAACGATGGCGTCGGCGGCGCCCGAGGGCAGATCCACCCACGCAACAGTGCTCGATCCGTCTAGCTGCAATGCCGGCACGTTCCCCGCTCCCTCCACACTGATCAAACTCCACACCCTGCAGCACCGCTAGGTTGTCGCCGAAGGTCGCCAATCGTAGGATCGCGATGTGGCGGCCTCGAAGATCGCTTGAGTTTGTCTTCGCTGATCCTATCGACCCTAGCCCGACCACAGCCGTCGACGCTGATTGCCCGTGCATTGGGCTCTTGTTGGATCGCCCGTGTGGCGTGCTCGGTCCGACCGCCCGTGGCGTCGCCAGGACGCCACTGCGGACAAAGGCCCCGGGGTCGCGGCCCGTCCTCGCTCACGCGTAGCGATGTACGGTTTCCACACGGCTCGGGTGCGCCCCCAAGAGCGAATGGGCGATGGCGGAGCGCTCGACCTCGACTCACGCTCGTGAGGCGACACCGCCGCCAAACCGCTCCCCCGAAACCACCTGCTGCGACACTCGCCGCAACGCCAACAACAACGGCTCCACCAACACGGACCCCAACACCACGTACCGCACCGCGGCCTCCGCAGACCCCTCCGGCACCCCCGCGATCTCCGCATCCGCAATCCGCCGCGCACTCGCGAGATACTCCGCCATCGCCGCATCCGGAACGGTGAAGCCGACGCGCTCCAAACCCTGCAGCGCCCGCGCGACCGCATACAACACTGCCTCGTCGCACATCCCCGGCTTCCACCCGAGCCCTGCCACAAGCGCCTCAGCATCCGTCAGATCCAAAGACTCATCCACGGGCGGAGTGATGGCCGCATGCGCCGTCCCGAGCAGGTCGTGCGCACTCTCCGGCGGATCGTCCAGCGCCCCGAGCACCCGCCGCGTCTCGGCGATGCTCACCCCCGCGTCGAGCAGGGCCCGGATCACCCGCAGCCGCTCCACGTGCTTCTCCCCGTAAGCGGCCTGAGTCGCAGACGACCGTTCGCCCTCGGGCAGCAGTCCCTCGCGCAGGTAGTACTTGATCGTCGGCACGGTCACGCCGGTCTGGGCTGACAGTTCGGAAATTCTCATGGCCACCTCTTGACTTCGATAGTAACGCTATCCATTATGGATAGTGACACTATCCAACTAAGGAGCCATCATGTCGAAAGTCATCACGGGCCGCATGACCCACCGCCACGAGGGCGAGCTCGTCGTGTTCCACATCGGGATGCAGATCAACCGCTGGTGGCGCCCCGACCTGTGGATGCCGGCCTTCTTCGCCATGCCGGGAATGCTGCGCGAGCTCAGCACCGACCCCGACTCGGGCATGCTGGGCTACCACCTGCTCTTCGGCTCGGGCGGACCCTACGTCGTGCAGTACTGGTCATCCGTCGACAAGCTCTACGCCTACGCGTCCAGCCCGAACCAGCAGCACCGACCCGCCTGGACCGCCTTCAACCGCGCAGCACGCAAGGCCCCGGGAGCGGTGGGCGTCTGGCACGAGACCTTCCGCGTCGACACCGCCGAGAGCGTGTACGTCTCGACAAAGCCGATGGGGCTGCCGAAGGCCACCGAGCTCGTGCCCGTCGGTAAGCGTCATGACCGGGCCCAGGCACGGTTCGCGGATGGCCAGACGGCGGCCCAGGAACAGGATGCTGCGCGCGAGTAGCCGCTCTGGGGAGGTAGCCGTGCAGAATCGCCGCGCTCGTAGAATGCAATCGACCGTACTCCTGCGGTCCAGCAAGGGAGCACTGCGTGAAGACGGACCTCACGACGCCTCAGGGAATCTTCGGCATGCCGCAGCACCTGACCGTCCCCATCTATCAGCGCCCGTACGTCTGGACGCAGGAGGACCAGTGGGCTCCCCTCTGGGGCGACATCAGGCGTCTGACCGAGCATCGGATGGAGAACCCCGGCTCGAACGCGACGCATTTCCTCGGAGCAGTCGTCACGCAAGACGCGCCGACCGGCCCCGTCGGAATGCAGGAGTTCCAGATCGTCGACGGTCAGCAGAGGCTGACCACGCTCCAGCTCGCTCTCGACGCGACGGCGGCCGCCTTCGCGGCACGCGATCTGCACGCGCTCGCAGCACGCCTGAACTTCCTGACGCACAACGACAGCAACTTCGTCGGAGACGGCGAGACAGCATTGAAGCTACGCCACACGAACCGCGATCGATCCGCGTTCGACGAGGTGATGGTCGCCGAGCCGCCGGTCGACCATGCGTCACTGAATCACCGCGGCTCACTCCTCACGCAAGCACACGAGTATTTCGCCTCGCACGTCGGCGCCTGGCTCGACTCCGACCCCGACACTCTGAGTGCACGCGCGGATGCGCTCGCCATCTCACTCCAGACAGCACTGCAGCTCGTCGTCATCCGACTGACGGCCGAGGAGGACTCGCAAGAGATCTTCGAGACTCTGAACGCCCGCGGCACTCCGCTGACCGCGGCGGACCTCATCAAGAACTTCATCTTCCAGCGGCTTAAAGCAGAGGGCAAGGACACAACGGAGGCGTACCGGAGCTGGCCATTCGAGACGAAATTCTGGGAGTCCGAGGTCAGTGTCGGACGCTTCCCCACGACCCGCAGCGCGCTCTTCCTCGGGCAGTGGTTGATTTCCCGAGTCGGCAAAGAAGTGAGCCCCCGCTCTACCTTCGCGCGGTTCAAGTTCTTCTCCGAGCACGAGACCGACCACACGATGTCTGAACTCCTCGAGCTCATCACGGCCCAAGCCGCCACGTACCAGCAGCTCACCGAACGTGCGGCCGACACGCACGCGGATCTAAATCGTCTGGAACTTCATGTCTATCGAATGTCGGTGGCCCAAGTGGAGATCACCAAGCCGATCGTGCTTTGGCTCACCGAACCAGGCAACACCTATGGACCGACAACGATCGCGGCCGTGGTCGATGCTGTTGAGAGCTGGATCGTCCGCCGACGCCTGCTGCGGCTGCAGAACGGCGATCTCGGCCGAGTTGCCGCGGAGCTGATCTCCGCCTCGCGTGGGGCATCCGTCGAAGACCTCGTCGAGAAGGTCCAGAGGCACCTGACCCGCCAGCAGTCCACCAGCACCTACTGGCCCGGAGACCAAGAACTGACGGAGACATTACGTTCCGTTCCGTTCTATCGGCGCTTCCCCCAACCTATGCAGCGGATGCTTCTCCAGGCGATCGAAGACTGGTACCGGGGCTACACGCAGGTCGGTCCGTCGAAGACAGGCGTCAGGATGCACCGAGACAAGAACCAGGTCGAGCACCTGCTGCCTCGCGCGTGGCAGGCTCACTGGCCAGTTTCGGACGCTGCGGCGGAGGCCGACCGCGACGAGCACGTGCACCGGCTCGGAAACCTCACCCTCATCACCGGTTCACTCAACGCTTCGGTCTCCAACGGCCCTTGGCTAGGGGACACTGGCAAACGTGCAGCCATCCACCGCCACGATGTCTTTCTCATGAACCGTGCAATCGTCGATGCGTCTGCCGATGGCTGGGACGAGCGGCGTATCGACGAGCGCACGGAAGAGATGATCACGGCCGTCATAGCCACCTGGCCGATTCCCGAAGGCCACGAGGGCAAGACCACCGACCGCTCCTCGCGACTGTCGAAGGCGACGGCATCGTACGCAGACGTGATCGCGGCGGGCCTGCTCGAGGTCGGGGCCACGCTGCAGTGCACCGACGGACGGTGGCCCGACGCACGGGGAACTCTGCTCGCCGGCGGGAGAATGCTGTACCAGGGCAAGACCTACGAAAGCCCCGCCGGGGCAGCGAGAGAGGTCCGCGGAGGCAAGAGCGGCAACGCTTGGTACTTCTGGCGCGTCGAAGGTGGCCCGGTGATCAACGACCTCCGTGAGGAACTCCTACGGTTGTCCTCCTGACGGCAGCGAACCGTCGGCGCTACCCGTGCACTCCAGGAGACCCGCCTTCTCACCACCGAACAACCCCACTACCCTCGCACCATGCCCACCGATCGCCCGCGCGCCTGGATCTTCGACGTCGACGGCACCCTCGCCCTCATCGGCGACCGCTCGCCGTACGACATGCGCAAGGTGTCGATCGACACTCCGAACCATCCGGTCGTCGTCGCAGCACAGGCTTTCGCCGCCCACCCCGACGTCGACGCACTCATCGTGGTCTCAGGCCGCGACGAGACCGCCCGTCGCGCCACCGAGGCCTGGCTGACGTTCAACGAGATCCCGTTCGACCGCCTCCTGCTCCGCCGCACCGGCGACCAGCGCGCCGACGACATCGTCAAGGCCGAGATCTACGACGCCCGAATCGAACCGCACTTCACCGTGATCGGTGTGGTCGACGACCGCCGCAGCGTGGTCGAGATGTGGCGGTCTCGCGGACTGGTCTGCTTCCAGGTGGCCGAAGGGGACTTCTGAGGCGCACCCGGTCGGAGTACAGCGACTTCGGCGCGGTCCATCATTTTCCGGATCTGTGTCCTGCGGGCTGGTGGTCATCCGTCGTCTGGGTAAGTGGATGTAGAAAGACCTTGAGGAGAACACATATGCGCTACGTACTTTTCATCTGCACCGACCCGACCGCTGAGCCCTATGTCGAGGCCGAGGACAACGCCGGGGAGTGGGTGGCGTCGCTGCAGGACAGCGGCTCCTACGTCTTGGGCGACCGTCTGCGGCCTGTCGAAGACGCCACGACCGTGCGCGTCCGAGCCGGCGAGCGGATCGTGGCCGACGGACCGTTCACTGAGAGCCGCGAATGGATCGCCGGGTTCGACGTGATCGACGCCGACGACCTCGACGCCGCGATCGAGATCGCCGCCGCGCACCCGATGGCCCGGTTCGGCCTGGTGGAAGTACGCCCCGTGTGGCCGCTCGGGTCGACGATGTGACCACACCGGAAGAGCCGCCGGGCGCACTCACGGATGCCATGGCCGCCGTTCGGCACGTGGCATCCATCGAGTACGGCCGCGTGGTCGCGAGCGTGATCGGCACAGTCCACGACTGGACTCTCGCCGAAGACGCCGTGCAAGACGCACTGGCTCGAGCCGTCGAGCGGTGGCCAGGCGACGGGGTTCCGGCGAACCCCGCCGCCTGGGTCACGACCGTCGCCCGCCGCCGCGCGATCGACCTCGTCCGACATGCGGACGCCGAGCGCCGGGCGGCGGCCCGCCTGGAGCACGAGCCGCACGATGGCACCGACGCCCACGAGGCCGACGACGCATTCCCACATGGGGACGAGCGGCTGAAGCTGATCTTCACCGCCTGCCACCCCGCGTTGCCCCTGGAAGCCCGCGCGGCGCTGACGCTCCGCACCGTCTTGAACGTGCCGATCGAACAGCTCGCCGGGATCTTCGCCGTCGCCCCCGCGACGATGGAGAAGAGACTCGTGCGGGCGCGGGCCAAGATCGCGCACGCGAACATCCCGTACCGCGTTCCGGACGCCGCGCAGCTCGACAGTCGGAGCGCGAGCGTCTGCGAGGTCCTGTCCGCCCTGTTCACCATCGGCTACTCCGATCCGACGCTCCAGCCCGATCCCGGCGCCGAGGCCATCCGGCTTGCTCGGCTGTGCCGACAGCTGCTCCCCTCGGATTCCCCGGCTCGACTCGAGTTCACGGGGCTGCTCTCCCTCCTTCTTCTTCAGCACTCCCGCCGCGCGGCACGCACGACCGCCGACGGGTTGTCCGTGCCGTTCGACGAACAGGACCGTGGACTGTGGGATATCTCCGAGATCGAGGAGGGGCTGCGACTTCTCGACGACGCCGTCGAGAAGGCAGCACGGGCGGGCATCCATGGCGGGCGGCACCTCATCCGCGCCACCGTCGCGGCCGAGTACGTCCGCCCCGCCCCGGGGATGGAGATCGACCACGCCCGCATCGCCGACATCTACGGGGTGCTGGAGCAGGTGGATGCATCGCCGTTCGTTCGCCTGAACCGTGCGGTCGCCGTCGCGAACGCGGGACGACCGCACGAAGCCCTCGCGCTGGCGGAGGCGCTCGAGAGCTCGCTGGGAGGACACCACCTCTACTCAGCAGTGCGGGGAGATCTCCTGCAGCGCCTCAAGCGCGTCGAAGAAGCGAGCTCAGCGTTTCGCGATGCCGCACGCGCCGCCCCGACAGAACGCGAGCGGCTGTCGTATGCCCAGCACGCTGACGACATCGCCTCGGCGTCGACCTAGCCTGCGCCCCTCCGTCTTCTTGAGGGCTTCGAAGGTGAGCCAGTGCGTGCGTGCGACTGCGAAGATCGGGCCGGCTCACGGCACATCGAGCCGAAAGCAACACCTCGAATATATTGCTCTTGTCTTCTTATGTGGCCTTGTATGGGACAGGCGGGGGTCAATTCTGACGTCCAGGAGGAGCCATCGTGAGGCATCATCGAACCAGCGCATTAGTCGCCCTCGCTGCGATCAGCATCATGCCGTTCACAGCAGCCTCCGCGGCCAGCGCGGTGGGTCGACACCTACAGCGGAGGACCTGTAGATGAGGAACGAACCTCGAACCTGGTTCGGCGTGATCACGGAACCCGGCCACCAGCTGACGATGACAGTCGCGATGGGGTTGCTGATCGTGGCGTCCACGATACTGTCCGTCCGCTTCCCCGAGATCGGCTCCTGGCTCTTCGTTGCCACGGGACTCCTTGCCGCCACGTGGTACGCCCACATGATGAATCGGTGGCGAGCTGCGCGAAGCAACACAGAAGCTGTTCCTCCGACAGAGTGAGTTACTGCCCGGAGGAGCGATTGTGAAGCCGCAGACGAGACGAGCAATGGTCAGCATGGGATTCGTCGGTGCCGCCGTCATCGTCCTCGCCATTGTCATGGCGATTGCCGAGGGCTACATCTCAGACGCGGAGCACACGACGGGAAACCTCGCACCTGCTGCCCTGACTGGTCTGCTTGGCGCGTGTCTCATGCTCGTCGGGTTCGGGAGCATTCTGTTCCGAAAAGAGTGACCAAGAGCCTACAGCTCTGCTCATTCGGCCTCGCTACCAGTCAGGGTGGCGGGGCCATCGCCTGTCAGCACACCGTTCGCGGCGCGGCAATCCACCCCGAATCGGGCTACGGTACCGAGATGGACGAGCCGCCCCTGACCATCGAATCGCTGCGCGAACTCACGGACCCCGACGCCGAAGCGATTGCGTCGCTCCTGGTCCAGCTCTCCTCATCCGCAGCATTCGATCGCGCTCGAACCGAGGCGGTCATCGCACACGAAGCAACGGAGCTCCTGGTGGCGCGGGACTCGGGACGCGTCGTCGGCACCGCCATTCTCGTGACGGCACCTTCCCTGACCGGGCTCCGCGGGCACGTCGAAGACGTCGTGGTCGACGAGGCGGCACGCGGTCGCGGCATCGCGCGACTCCTCCTGGAGCGCATGACCCAGCTCGCGCAAGAGCGAGGACTGCGGACGCTCGATCTCACATCCCGCCCATCCCGAGAATCCGCACTGCGGCTCTACGAGTCCGTCGGGTTCCGCAGGCGTGAGACCAACGTGCTTCGGTTCACCCCGGCCACGGACTAGTTACGCCGCAATCCCCCGCAGCAACCGCACCACCGTCTCCTCCACGCGTTCCGTACTCAACGGCTGCCCGATCAGCGCAGAATACGACGCCATCGCGATGAACTGATCCGCGATCGCGGCCGCATCCACGTCCGCCCGCACGTCCCCGTCGGCACGCCCGCGCGACACACGTTCGGCCACCCACTCACGGATCGGCGCCGCCAGCCGCTCGTTCAACACCAACCCCAGCTCGGGATCGGCCGCGGTCACCTCGATCAGCGCCCGCGCCAGCGCCACGCCCTCGGGGCGAGCCAGTCCGGCACTCATCGCCGAGAACCACGCCCGCAGATCCGCTCCGAGGTCTGCCGTCATCGGCACCGACACCTCGGCTCCCGGCAGCGTCCCCTCGAGCAGCGCCTCTCCGAGGATCGCAGCCTTCGACGGCCACCACCGGTAGATCGTCTGCTTCGACACCTCCGCCTTGGCGGCGAGGCCCTCGATCGTCACGGCGTCGTATCCGTCTGCGGCGAGCGCGCGCCGCATCGCGTCCAGCACGGACTGGCGGGCTTTCTCACTTCGAGGACGGGGCACCTTTCGAGCGTACCCAGGCGTACACTGGAACATAAGTAGACGCACCGTTGCGAAACCTGCACGGGACCCGAACAAGGAGAAAGAGCATGGCCCTCACCGCACACTCCACCATCGGCGACTGGATGAACGACCCGACCGGCGGACCTCTCATCCGCGGACTCTTCGAGAAGACGGGCGCCGACCCCGAGCTGCTCACCCCCGTGCTCGGACTCCCCCTGCAGCAGCTCGTCGCGATGAGCCAGGGCCAGCTTCCCCAGTCGGTCGTGGACGACCTCGTGCGCGCGGCCAACGGCGGCGAGATCCCCGAAGACGACGCCTCCGAGGGTTGGACCGAGAAGCCCACGTCCGGCCGCTTCGCCGGCAAGACCGTGATCGTGACGGGCGCCGCCTCCGGTATCGGCAAGGCCACCGCCTCCCGCATCGCCCGGGAAGGCGGACGCGTGATCGCCAGCGACATCGCCGCCGAGAAGCTCGACGCCCTGAAGTCCGAGCTTCCGGATGCGGACATCGTCACGGTCGCGGGCGACCTCACGAAGCAGGATGCGATCGACGCCGTCCTCGCCGCCGCGGGCGACCGCATCGACGGCCTCGCGAACGTCGCCGGCATCAACGATGACTTCTCCCCCGCGGGCGAGACCCCGGATGCCGTCTGGGACCGCGTCATCGCGATCAACCTGACCGCTCCGTTCAAGCTCATGCGCGCGGTCATCCCCGTCATGGAGGCGGCCGGACGCGGCGCGATCCTCAACGTCTCGAGCGAGGCGGGCCTGCGCGGCAACGCCTCGGGCAACGCCTACACGGCCAGCAAGCACGGCATCATCGGCGTCACCAAGTCGGCGGCCTTCATGTACGGGCCGAAGGGCATCCGCGTGAACTCCGTCGCCCCGGGCGGCGTCGCCACCGGCATCCCGATGCCCCCGCACATGTCCGAATACGGCTCGGGCCGCCTCGCCCCGTTCCAGCAGGCCATCCCGACCGTGGCGACAGCCGAGCACCTGGCGGCATCCATCACGTTCCTGCTGTCGGACGACGCCGTGAACATCAACGGCGCCATCCTCGCCTCGGACGGCGGATGGTCGGTGCAGTAAGCCCCGCCGCGAAGCCGACGCCCCCCCCCGCCGACCCGAACGGCGGGGGCGTTTCGCATGTCCACGCGGCACTCGCCTCACGATCAGCTTTGACTCGCAACTTCACCTACGAGTACGTCGACGAATATATCACTATCGTCCTCATATGTGTGCTTGTATCAGCTTCAAGTCGTCGACATAGAAGTCAGGAGGACCCCATGGGCCCGAGTTTCCGCACTACACGCATGCGGCCCCACGAGCGCAAACGGCTTTTCATATCCGCAGTGACCGCATCTGCATTAGCCCTCGGAGCTATCGCCCTTCCCGCCACAGCATCGTGGGCGGATTCCGCGCAAGATGGAGACCAGACGACAGCAGGGCACGAGATCGCCGCTGCTCTGGAGCACATGGAAGGCGGCCTGGTCCGCGACTTCGCTCCTTCTGAGATCAAAGATGGGCAAGATGGCAAGACAGCTCAGGTCGGCGTCAGTGTCGAGGTTTCGAACGACGCCGCAGATGGCGTACAGATTTCGACAGGGAGCTTCGTTCTTGGCATCGACCTCCCGCACGCGGACGCAGCCATCGCCGGCGAGGACCTTCCGAAAGGTGGAGTGGCCTATCCCTCCACGATGGATAGTGCGAATGCCGTCATCCCCGTAGACGGCGGGGCTCAGCTCCTCACTGTCATCGCGAACGACGCAGCACCCGAACGCTTTGACTACGGGCTCACAATGCCACCCGAGAACCGCCTGGAGGAGACTGCCGATGGCGGCGCCCAGATCGTCGACTCGACCGGAGAGGCAGTCGTCATCTTCGAACCAGCCTGGGCTCGCGACTCGAGCGGAAGGAGCCTCCCGACTCATTACTCCGTTCAAGGGAACGTCCTGACCCAGACCGTCGCACACAAGAGCCTGAGCGGCATCTCGTATCCAATCGTCGCCGATCCGCTTCCTGTCGTCGTCATCGTCATCACAGCGGCGGCAGCGATCGTGGTCGCAGCAGCAGCCCTTGGAGTCGCCACCTGGATTGTCATCAGTTGGTGGAACACCTGTCGCGCCCAGGGAAAGTACCCCGAGCTCTCCACCCGAAACGGCTTCACCGCCAGGTGCGTGCGGTAGCGCGACAGTAATGAGGGTTTCCTGATGTCTCCCAAGCGGCTCTTCACGGGTGACCGCATCTTCGTGATGGCGTGCTCCCTCTGCACCTCCATCGGGCTTGTGGTCGTCGCCGGGTTGTCGTTCGCAAGCTACGCATTCGCGAACAGCATCACGATTATGGTCCCCTGGATCGCCCGCTTCGAAGGGTACGTAGATGTGAACGGATCGCCTGCTGTCACCATCAGCGGATCGTGGAGCGCGGTCATGGCAACGACAGCAATCGTCGCGTCCTCGCTCTTGCTTGTCGCCCTGAGCAGCGAGCGGTCCTCACATTCACGAGACAGGCGTGTGTGACACTCGCCCAAGACGTCGGGCGCCATCTCGTCACACTCGAGAGGTGGCGTCCGGCAGCTGGTCGCGGCCTGCGGTGTGACATCTCGCCTATCGATCACTGGGCGGAACAACCCTCCAGCGGTCATACACTCGCTCCATGCTGAAGCTCGTGTCGGTCGTGATCCGCGTGAACGACCTCCCTGCGCAGTCCGCGTTTTGGAAGGCAGCCCTGGACTACGTCGAACGTGATCCGGCGGACGACGACTGGGTGGTGTTGAAGCCGCGCGACGCCGACGCTCCCTGCATCGCCCTCGACGCCCACCACTCCGAGCGCATACTGCCTCCGCGCATCCACCTCGACATCTACGCGGAGGACCAGAGCGCCGAAGTGCGACGGCTCCTCGACCTGGGCGCACGCGAGGTGCACTGGGACGGCCGCCCGGCCGACGCCGACTACGTGATCATGGAAGATCCCGAAGGCAACCGCTTCTGCATCGTCGACCGGCCCGACTGGTCGGGCTGGGGCGGCAGACGTTGAATCGGGCCTCGGGCCATCCGCGCGACCTGTCGCACATTCCGGACCGAACGATTCACTGTTCCGCGCGAAAGCTGACCCCGACCCTCTCGCCTTGCGAGAAGTAGTGCCGGAACGTGTAATACACCGGGTTCCAGGCGTCCAGGTCGATGTGCGAGGTTCCCGGCACCGTCAGCGCCTGATGCACGTGCGTGCGCAGGACCTTCGCGTGGACGATGGTGGCGTCTCCGTCCTCACCCAACGGCGTCATGTTCGTGACCCGGGCCTCCATCTGAACGGGGCATTCGGCGATCCGCGGGGGCAGAACCACCCCGCTCGGCCGTGGAGTGAATCTGCCGAGCGTCCACTTGTCCGGCTCATACCTGTACTTCTCCCGCTTGTGGCGCGGGACGTCAGCAACCCCGGTGGTGTCGGCGATCCTCTCGATCGACTCCCACAGCGCGGCGTCGGGCAGGTTGATGACCAGCTCACCGTTCTCGCGGAGATTGCGCATCGCCCGGCCCGAATTGCTCAACCCCAAGACATAGGTGTCATCCAGAGCCCAGGCCGAGGAGATGGGAGTGATGTTCGCTACTTCGTCTCCCGGCATCAGCGTGCTGAGCAGGGCGACGGGAGTCCCGAAGTAGAACACGGAGGGTTCGATTGCCAGAGTCGGGTTCATGAGGTCCAGTCTGTGGCGGGAACGTTTCGGGCTGGACCGAACAATGCCGGCGATAAAGTTCTTGCGATGAAAGGAACGAGTAGTCCGGAACTGGCGGCGACGGCCGCCGTCTTCGCCAACGACGCCCGCGCGTCGATGCTGCTCCTGATGCTCGATGGAAGGGCATGGACGCTCACTGAACTGTCCAAGACCGCCGACATCGCTCGGTCGTCAGCGAGCGAGCACGCCGACAGGCTGCTGGACGCCGGGCTGGTCGAGGAGATGCGGCAGGGACGGCACCGCTACCTCCGGCTCGCCGGCACCCCCGCCGCTGAACTGATCGAGTCGCTCGCAGCATTCTCCGGTCGCGTCCGGCCTGCCAAGCAGTCACTCGACGCCCAACACCGCGACCACACCATCAGGGAGGCTCGTACCTGTTACCGCCACCTCGCGGGCAGACTCGGCGTCGCACTCACCGACGGTATGCACGCGAAGGGCTTGATCGAGTCAGATTTCTCACTCACCCCGCCGGGACTAGTCTGGCTGACGTCGCTCGGTATCGACCTGCCGAAGCATCCGAAGCGCACTCTCACCCGTCCGTGCCTCGACTGGACCGAACGCCGCGAACACCTGGCCGGGCTCGCCGCAGACATGCTCCTCGCGACGTTCAAGAAGAAGGCATGGATCGAACACGTTCCATCCAGCACCCGCGCGGTGCGGCTCACCGCCGCGGGACGGGAAGGTCTCGCGGACCTGCTTCCGACAGACCGCTTCTGACGGCACGCCCTAGTCGGCCCCGGCCAACATCCGGTCGACCCAGAGCGGATGCGGCAGCTCTGCGACTTCGGCGCGGGTGAACCATCCGACCTCGACGACCTCGTCTTGATCGGGCACAGGCGGATCAAGCAGTTCGCACGCGAACGCAGTCGACACGTACGACACGCGATCCCCGTTCGGATACGTCACGACGAGCGATTCGCCACCGAAGGCGCCGACGATCCCCGTGACGCGGATGCGGGCGCCGATCTCCTCCTGCACCTCTCGGGCGATCGCCTCGTCCGGATCCTCCCCCGGCTCGACCCCACCACCGATCAGACCCCATTGCTCCGAACCCGCCGCGCGCGCGAGAAGGAAGCGATCGCCCTCGCGGATCACCGCGGTCACGCCCGGCAGCAGCAACAGGTCGTGACCGATCCGCACGCGGATCGACCGGACATAGTCAGAGAGGGGCATGCCGCGAGTCTAGGTGGGGGTGCTCGACGCCCTCCGGTCACACCTGACCGGGCCGCCCGTCTCTCGCCATCGCCTGACGGTGCGATGTCAGCGCCGCGCGCACGGCCGAATAGATCACCAGCCAGGAGACGAGGATCCCGATGAGGATGTACGCGAGGTTCATGAGGATGAAGGGTACGAGCGAGTCGGAGAACATCGCCCCAGGATGCCGCACCCCGTGCACCTGCCCGGTCAGACTCCCCGCATCCGCGCCACGGCCGCCCGCACCAGCGCGGCGTTCCCGGGCGCGGGCGCACCGTCGGGGAGCAGCAGAGTGTCTTCCAATCCGATGCGCGAGGCCAGCCCGAGCTCGACAGCGAGGTCGAACACGGGCCACGTCGAGCCCTCTTCGCCGTGGAGCAGGATCGGCAGGTCGGGCTCTTCGAGCTCGACGTGCGCGATCATCCCCTCGGCGTGGTCGCGCAGCAGCTCGGTCGGTTCATCGGGAAGCTCGATCAGCACCCGTAGGCACTCACCTCTCACCGGCGAACGCTTCCACACCTCGAAACCGGCCGCGTCCCACAGACCGGCCTCGACCGCGACTCCACGCTTCAGCAGCAGGGCGGCCACATCGTCGGCACCGGCCTCGTGCCAATTGACCGATGCGTGATCGGGCAGCTCCGTCCACGACTCGATCGCGGTGAGACGACGCGCGACATCGGGCTCGGCCCACGCCCCCGTGGTCACGCCGACCGGCACACCGGGAATCGCGGTCCGCACTGCCCGCACCCACCGCGCGACATCGTCGGCGGTGAGACTGTCACGACCCGCCGCATCCTTCGGGTGCACGTGCACCTCCTGCGCTCCCGCAGCCACCGCACGCGCGGCGTCGTCGGCCACGACCGAGGCATCCGCGCTCAGCCACGGGTGCTCGACCGCATCACGGGCGCCGTTGACACATACCTGCAACTGCATCCGACGCGCAGACCGGGCAGGAGGGTCGGAGTCCGACACCACCGTCATCGACCGATCAGCTCGCGGGGGTGCAGGTCGTACGCGGAGGAGTCGGCCGACGGGCCCTCTTCCGTCCGCACCGTGTGCTCGACCTGACGTGCGACCGCCGCGCTGCGACCGACCTTGACCGCCTCGGCTTGGCTCTCGAAACTGCTCCCCAACGTCTGCGATTCCCCTTCGATGCGGTTGAACCAGATGCCGTTGCGGTGGAACGTCTCGATGTCGCCTGCAGCCATGGCGGGATCCCTTCTCTCGTATCCCTTTCTACGTGAGACCACCGACACGACAGAGGGGCTTGACAGCATCCACGGCGCCGCCCGAGCACCCCCGGCTCAGACCGTGAGACCCGCCAGGCGCACGGCATCACCCATCGCCACGAACGCCTCTTCGAGGATCGGACGCGGTGTCGCGAAGACCACCCGAACATGACCCTCGGCGCCACGCCCGAGCAGCCGCCCCTCGGTCAGCACGACCCCGGCCCGCTCACGAAAGAACTCGGCCGGCGGCCCAGGGATCCCCAGCGCGGAGGTGTCGATCCACCCGATGTACGTCGCCTCGGGCACGCGATACACAGCCCCGGGAAGATGCTCGTCCACCAGCCGCGCGAGCTCGTGCCGCGATCCGTCGAGGTACGCGATCACCTTCGTCAGCCACGGCTTTCCCGCCCGATACGCCGCCGTCGAGGCCACCACGCCGAGGGTCGCCGCGCCATGCTGCACCGCGAACCCGAACCGCTTGTACAGCTGCTGGTCAGCATCGTTCGAGGTGATCAGCTGCGCGGTCTTCAGCCCCGGGATGTTCCACGCCTTCGACGCGCTCGTCCCCGTGACCGTGTGCGCGGCCGTCGCCGCCGACACCGACGCGTAGGGCACGAACGGCGCACCGTCGTAACGCAGCGGCGCGTGGATCTCGTCCGCGAAAACCCGCCCGCCGTGCCGCTCGACGATCTCGGCGATCGCCTCCAGCTCCTCACGTCCGACGATCGTGCCGGTCGGGTTGTGCGGATTGCAGAGCACGAGCGTCCGCGCCCCTGCAGCGAACGCCTCGTCGATGCGCTGCAGATCGTGCTGCCAGCGTCCGTCGATCTCGACGCCGGGGACCTCGATCACCGGATGCCCGATCGCCGGCAGGTATGTCAGGAACGGCATGTACGCCGGAGTCGGCACGATCACGGGCGACCCCGCGGGCGCATACTCCTGCACCGCGACACCGAGCGCCGCCATCACGTCCGAGACCGGATGCACACGCTCGGGGTCGACCGCCCAGCCGTACTCATCCTGCATCCACTCGGCCGTCGCCTCCCCCAGCTCCGCGGCCTGAGGAGGGGAGAGGTAGCCGAGATTCTCGTCGTCGATCGCGCGATGCAGTGCCTCGGCGATCTCGGGAGCGACCCCGAAATCCATCTCCGCCACCCACGCCCCGATGCGACCGGGATGCAGACTCCACTTGCGACTCTGCGGCCGATCGAGGAAGAGACGGGTGCGCGCATCGAAGGGATGCGACGGTTGCGAGGAACGGTCCGTGGTCATGGTCTGGGTTCCCGCCGGCTCAGCCGACGGCGTCGATACAGGACGCGTGCAGGACGCGGATCTCGGACACGGGGACTCCATTCGCAACGGCTCCGACCAATCTACGGACACCGCTGCGCCGTCGCATTTCGCGTTTCCATCCGTGACGCGATTCCGGGCCCCGCCGAGAGACGGCCAGCCGACGGGGCACCAGCCGGGGCGTGAACAACTCCGGAGACTCGCCCCGCAGATGGCTCGAATCCCCTCTCAGAACCGAATCTGCAGAACTTCTCCTGAGTTGTGCACGCGACCCCCGGGAGCGCCCGGAACCGAGGCTCAACCGGCGACGTCGAGCACCCAGGTCACGCCGAAGCAGTCGGTGAGCACGCCGAAGCCGGACGACCACGCCGACGCGGCCAACTCCAGCACGCGCCGCCGTCCTCATCGACCGACTCTGACTCCGCATCCCGCGGAAGAGCGGCCCCACCCACGCCGGTAGACTGGACCTGCCCCGCCGGCCCCTTCCTTTGGAGTGCGCGTGACCACCGCCCCTGCACCTTCCCACCAGCACGTCCCCGACTCCGTCGAGAACGCGATCGCGACGCCCGAGAAGGAGCAGCCGTACGCGGCCCTCGGACTCAAGCCCGACGAGTACGCGCGCATCAAGGAGATCCTCGGACGCCGCCCCACCTCGGGCGAGCTGGCGATGTACTCCGTCATGTGGAGCGAGCACTGCTCCTACAAGTCGTCGAAGAACTACCTGCGCCGCTTCGGCCAGAAGGTCAGCGACGAGATGAAGGAACGCCTGATGGTGGGCATGGGTCAGAACGCGGGCGTCGTCGACGTCGGCGAGGGCTGGGCCGTCACCTTCAAGGCCGAGTCGCACAACCACCCGTCGTTCATCGAGCCCTTCCAGGGTGCGGCGACCGGCGTCGGCGGCATCGTCCGCGACATCATCTCGATGGGCGCCCGCCCGGTCGCGGTCATGGACGCCCTGCGCTTCGGTGCAGTCGACCACCCCGACACCGCCCGCGTCGTGCACGGCGTGACCAGCGGCATCAGCTTCTACGGCAACTGCCTGGGACTCCCGAACATCGGCGGCGAGACGGTCTTCGACGCCGTCTACCAGGCCAACCCGCTCGTGAACGCCCTCGCGGTGGGCGTGCTGCGTCATGAAGACCTCAAGCTCGCGAACGCGACCGGCGTCGGCAACAAGGTCGTCCTGTTCGGTGCGCGCACGGGTGGCGACGGCATCGGCGGCGCGAGCATCCTCGCGTCCGACTCCTTCGACTCGACCGGCCCGACCAAGCGCCCCGCGGTGCAGGTGGGCGACCCGTTCGCCGAGAAGGTGCTCATCGAGTGCTGCCTCGAGCTGTACCGCGGCGAGCTCGTCGAAGCGATCCAGGACCTCGGTGCCGCCGGCATCTCGTGCGCGACCAGCGAGCTCGCGGCCAACGGCAACAGCGGCATGAAGGTCTCGCTCGACAACGTGCTGCTGCGCGACCCCACGCTCACGGCCGAGGAGATCCTCATGTCGGAGTCGCAGGAGCGCATGATGGCGATCGTCGCGCCCGAGAAGCTCGATGCCTTCCTCGAGGTCGTGAACAAGTGGGAGGTCGAGACCTCCGTGCTCGGCGAGGTCACCGGTGACGGACGCCTCATCATCGACTGGCAGGGCGAGCGCATCGTCGACGTCGACCCCTCGACGGTCGCGGTCGACGGCCCCGTCTACGACCGCCCGGTCGCCTACCCGACGTGGATCGACGCCCTCCAGGCGGATGCCGCCGAGAACCTGCCCCGCGCGACCGACCCGGAGACGCTGCGCGAACAGTTCCTGAACCTCGTCGCCTCGCCGAACCTCGCAGACACGAGCTGGATCACCAACCAGTACGACTACTACGTGCTCGGCAACACGGCCCTCTCGTTCCCCGACGACGCCGGCATGATCCGCGTCGACGAGGAATCGGGTCTCGGCTTCGCGGTCTCGACCGATGCCAACGGCCGCTACTGCCAGCTCGACCCGTACGCGGGCGCACAGCTGGCCCTGGCCGAGGCGTACCGCAACGTCGCCGTCACCGGCGCCGTGCCGACCGCGATCACCGACTGCCTGAACTTCGGCTCTCCCGAGAACCCCGAGGTCATGTGGCAGTTCGGCCAGACGGTCGACGGCCTGGCCGACGGCTGCTACGAGCTGGGCACCCCGGTCACCGGCGGCAACGTCTCGTTCTACAACCAGACCGGCGACGTGCCGATCCACCCGACCCCACTGGTCGGCGTGCTCGGCATCATCGACGACGTCTCGCGCCGCATCCCCTCCGGATGGCAGGACGAGGGCCAGAACATCTACCTGCTCGGCACCACCTCGACCGAGCTCTCCGGCTCGGCATGGGCAGAGGTCGTGCACCAGCACCTGGGCGGTCTGCCCCCGAAGGTCGACCTCGCGGGCGAGAAGCGCCTCGCCGGTCTGCTGTCGGCAGCCCGCGACGAATGGCTGATCTCCTCGGCGCACGACCTCTCCGAGGGAGGCCTCGCGCAGGCGCTCGCCGAGGGCGTCATGCGCTTCGGCGTCGGAGCTCGCGTCTGGTTGAACGAGATCATCGAGCGCGACGGAGTGGACGCCGCAACCGCCCTGTTCTCCGAGTCGACCGGCCGCGTGATCGTGACCGTGCCCCGTGAGGATGACGTGAAGTTCCGTGGCCTCTGCGAAGGACGCGACTACCCGGTGATGCGCATCGGCGTGACCGACAGCGAGGGCGCGAAGCTCGAGGTGCAGGGCGTCTTCACCGTGTCGGCCGCCGAGCTGCGTGAGCGCTCGCAGGCCACCCTCCCGTCGTACTTCGGCCCGACCGTCACGGAGCAGGTCAGCGCATGAGCGAGGTCAGCCGCCAGAACCCGAACGACGAGGACTACGGCGACCTCGGCGAGAAGCGCAACCGGCGCATCCGCATCGTCGCCTGGACCGTCATCATCGCGCTCATCCTCGGCGGTGGCGGCGCGACCGTGCTGACCCTGCTCCTCGGCTGAGACACGGGACAGCACCTGCCGCTCAGCGTGTGAAGAGGTACCTCGTCAGCTCGATGATCCCGTCGGGTCCGTGGCTCTCCCGTCCGAGCGACTCCACGATGATCGCGCCGAGGATCGCCCGACCGATCTGCGCGATCGGTGCATCCTCCGGCAGCTGACCGTCGCGGATCCCGCCCCTCAAGCGCTCAGACAGGTGCTGCTCGACCCCCAGGCTTCCACCGAGGTGCGCACCGACCGCAGCATCTTCGGCGGCAGCCGCGACCAGCGACTGCAGCAGGGCCTGACCCTGCGTGCTCGCGAGGATCGTGAAGACCGACTGCAACCACGTCTCGACGTCGGCGAACAGGTCGCCCGTGTCGGGCACGACGAAGTCCACCGGGATGAGACGTCCGTCCACGAGACAGTCGGCGATCAGCGCGCCGCGCGACGGCCACCAGCGGTAGATCGTCTGTTTGCCGACCCCGGCTTCCTTCGCGATGCCCTCGATCGTGAGCCGGTCGTACCCCTGCGCATGGAACAGTCGGGAGGTCGCATCGAGGATCGCCTCGCGCGCCGCCGTGCTGCGCACGGGCCCGCTCCGGTGCTCGTTGACCATGGATTCAGGATAGCCACAGATCTCTAGACGAGACGTGCCGTATGATCTTCGAGTCTGAAGGAGACCACTGTGGCATCACTGCTGTACCGTCTGGGTTCGTTCGCTGCACGCAAGGCGTGGACGGTGATCGTCTCGTGGGTCCTGATCCTCGGTATCGGCGTGGGAGCCTTCCTGACCCTCGGCGGCACGCTGAGCAACAGCTTCGACATCCCCGGCACCGCCTCGGGCGCGGTCACCGACGAGCTCGCCGACAAGCTGCCCGACACGGCCGGCGGCACCGGCACGGTGGTCTACCGGACCGAAGATGGGTCTCCGTTCACCGACGACCAGAAGAAGGAGATCTCCGACCTCGCCGCGAGCGCCGAGGATCTCGACGGCGTCGCCGGGGTGATCGATCCGTTCGACGCGCAGAAGCAGCAGGACGAGCAGGCGCAGCAGCTCACCGACGGCCAGACCCAGATCACCGACGGCCGCGCGCAGCTGGATGCCGCCCAGACCCAGCTCGACGACGGACGCGCGCAGCTCGAAGCCGGGCTCACACAGCTCATGGCGGCCCGCACCCAGGCCGAGCAGTCCGGTGCCGGGTCCGCACAGCTCGCCGCCCTCGACGCGCAGATCGCCGCGGTGAACGCCCAGCTGGCGCAGGTCGCGGCCCAGAACGCCGAGCTCGACCAGTCGCGCATCACCCTCGACGACAACGCCGATCAGGTGGAGCTGGGCTCGACCCTCCTCGATCTGGCCGACGGCATCGGCGTGGTCTCCGAAGACGGATCGACCGCCATCGTCAACATCTCGTTCGTCGACCCCCGCCTCGAACTCTCCGAAGAGGTGAAGCAGGGCGCGATCGACCACTTCGCATCCTCCCCCGTCGACGGTGTCGAGGTCGACTTCGGCACCGACATCGCACAGGGCGTCCCGGAGATCTTCGGCATCGGCGAGGCGGTCGGCCTCGCATTCGCGGCGATCGTCCTCATCGTGATGCTCGGCTCCCTCATCGCCGCCGCCCTCCCGATCGTCACCGCCATCGTGGGTGTGGGCGTCGGCGTCACGGCATCCCTCGCCTTCTCCGGCGTGGTGAACATGGCCTCGGTGACCCCGGTGCTGGGTGTGATGCTCGGGCTCGCGGTCGGCATCGACTACTCGCTGTTCATCGTCAACCGACACCGCAAACAGCTGCTCGCCGGGGTGCCGGTGCGTGAATCCATCGGCCTCGCCACGGGCACCTCCGGCACGGCCGTCGTGTTCGCCGGCACGACCGTGATCGTCGCACTGCTCGCCCTCAACGTGACCGGCGTGCCCTTCCTCGGCCTCATGGGCACGGTCGGTGCGGTCTGCGTCGCGGTGGCCGTGCTCGTCGCGATCACCCTCGCCCCCGCCATCCTCGGCCTCGTCGGCACGCGCCTGCTCAGCCGACGAGCGCGGGGAACGATCGGCCAGGAGCACGCGGCAGGCAAGCCCGTGAAGCGCATGTCGACCCTCCGCGCCGTCGTCACCGCGCTCGTGAGCGTGGTCGCCCTGCTGATCATCGCCATCCCCGCCATGTCGATGCGCCTCGGGCTGCCCGACGGATCGAGCGAACCGAGCGACTCGACCAGCTACCGCGCGTTCCAGACCGTCGACGAGCAGTTCGGCGAGGGCGCGAACGGACCCCTGCTGGTCACCGCGACCCTCGACGATGCCGTCAGCGACGACGACCTGCTCTCCACGCAGGTCACGATCGCCCAGGCCATCGCCGACCAGGACGACGTGGTGGCCGTGGCGCCGATCGCGACGTCCGACGACAACACGCTGCTCGCGTTCCAGGTCGTGCCGAAGGAGGGGCCGAACAGCGCCTCGACCGAGAAGCTCGTGCAGGACCTGCGCTCGATGCCCGCGATCGGCGACGGCATCACTCTGGGCGTCGCCGGACAGGCCGCGATCAACATCGACATCTCCGAGGCGCTGGCTGGAGTCCTGCCGCTCTACCTCGTGGTCGTGGTCGGGCTCTCGCTGCTCATCATGATCGTGGTGTTCCGATCGCTGCTCGTGCCCATCATCGCGACCGGCGGGTTCGTGCTGTCGCTCTTCGCGACGTACGGCCTCATCGTGGCGGTGTTCCAGTTCGGCTGGGGCGCCGAGATCATCGGACTGCACAGCACCGGGCCGATCCTCAGCTTCCTTCCCGTGATCCTCGTCGGCATCCTGTTCGGACTCGCGATGGACTACCAGCTGTTCCTCGCCTCCGGCATGCGCGAGGCGTACGTGCACGGCGCCTCGGCGCGGGATGCCGTCGCCCAGGGCTTCCGCGCCGGCCGCTCGGTCGTGATCGCCGCCGCCCTCATCATGGTGTCGGTGTTCGGCGGGTTCATCTTCTCGGAGTCGACGATCATCCGCTCCATCGGCTTCGGTCTCGCGTTCGGCGTGCTGCTCGACGCGTTCGTGGTGCGCATGCTGTTGATGCCCGCGCTCATGCACCTGCTCGGACGATCGGCCTGGTGGCTGCCGCGCTGGCTCGACCGCATCCTGCCGAACGTCGACATGGAGGGAGCGGCGCTCGAACGCGACCACCCCGGCATGAAGGCCGTGGCCGTTCCGACCACGACCGACTCGGTGCCGACGCGGGAGACATCCGCCTGATCGGGAGTCGGAGACACCTCGCCCGGCGGCGTTCTCCGTGTTGGGAGGAGGGTTCGGGGCGAAGCTTCCGCCCGACACGGAGTTCTCCGCCCGACAGGGAGCCCCGACACAGTGCGCCGCACGGAGCACGACCCCGACGTCAGAGGCCATGCCTAGAGTGGGCGCATGACCGCCGACGCCCGGGAACGACTGCTCGCGCTGCGCGCCCAGGCCGAGGCGCGGGTGCAGGCGATGGCGGCGACCCTCGATGAACTCACCCACGACCGTGCGGGCTCGAACGACGACGACGAGCACGACCCCGAGGGCGTCACCCTGTCGTCGGAGTGGTCTCGCCTGACCGGGCTCGCCGAGGCAGCAGCATCCGAGCTGCACCAGGTCGACGAGGCGCTGGCGCGGCTGGATGCCGGCACCTACGGCCTCTGCGCGAACTGCGGAAGACCGATCCCGGCCGGCCGCCTCGAAGCCCGCCCCTTCGCGGAGTACTGCGTCTCCTGCGCCGAGAAGCTCGGACGGTAGCCCTGACGCGAGGGTCGATCGCGAGTAGCATCCCACCCATGCCCATCACACTCGAGAACGTCGGCATCGCCGTCCGCGATCTGGAAGCCACCATCTCCTTCTTCACCGACCTGGGCCTCACGGTGCTCGGCCGCGACGAGGTCAGCGGAGAGTGGGCGGCGACCGCGGTCGGACTCGACGGCAACCACGCCAAGATCGCGGTACTGCAGACTCCGGACGGACGCGGCCAGATCGAGCTGTTCGAGTACATCCACCCCGACGCGATCGAGACCGAACCGACCCTGCCGAACGAGATCGGCATGCACCGGATCGCCTTCTCGGTCGACGACATCGACGAGTCGCTCGCGATCGCCGCCCGCCACGGCTACCACCCGCTCCGCGGCGTCGCGAACTACCAGGACGTGTACAAGCTCACGTACCTCCGAGGCCCGAGCGGGATCCTGGTGATGTTCGCGCAGGACCTCACGAAGAGCTGACCCGTCACCCGGGGATGACCGTCCCCTGATGAAAGCGCAGAACGGGCCCGGAATCGGACAGCTGCCAGATCGATGACCGCCGGCTCTCCCGCCCCTCGGCGATCAGACGATAGTTCACGAGGACGATGCCGGGGGACAGCTCGTTGAAGAGCCAATCCGCGGTCTCGGGCACGGCCCTGCTGTCCTCGTTCGAAAGCTCGACGACGGTTTCCGTCCGCAGCCATCGCCGCCCCGATGCCCCGATCTCCGCGAAATCGGGGGCGAGCAGGGCCTGTACCCGGTCTGCGTCGGTCCGTACCTCCGAGGAGAGGAGCGCGATTTCGGCAGCGACCACGACGGCATACCGGTCCGCGTCGTCATCCCACATGCGTAAACGGTACCGCCGCCCTCTCGGGGAGCCCGCCGAGAAGTAGGCTGAACGCATCATGCAAGAGTTCTTCCAGTGGGCGGGCAACTTCTGGTGGCTCATCTTCCCGATCATGGGAATGGCCGGCGGGGCCGCGAAGGCGTGGGAGCGGGGCTCCAAGCGCCGTCACGAGCGACGCCTCGAGACGCTCAAGGTCAAGGCGCAGCTGAAGACCGCCGAGATCGAGGCGCGCGCGCTGACCCGGCAGGCGAAACGCGGACCCTCGGTCGTCGACACCACGGCATCCGTCGCGCCGAACGATCTGGTCGCACGCCTTTTCACCGAGCACGATGAGATCACCGCCCGCTGGCTCGACTACGAACTCGACGTCGCGAAGCTCATCGCCTTCCCCGCCATGAGCGACGGGCGCCAGCCCCTGACCGCCGCGTTCCTGCGCGCGAAGAAGACGGCGGATGCGTTGCGTCCCTCCTCTGCCGACGCCAAGGTGTCCGAGCAGCAGGTCACCGAGTACCTGCAGGCCGTCGGCGACTACGCGGTCGCGTTCGAGATCGCCGAGAAGGATGCCCGGCGTCTGCGCGACTCCACCTTCACCGAGCCGGAGCGCAAGAGACTCGAACGCGCACAGCAGCTCCTGAAGGTCGCGGTGGACGAATCGGCGACGCAGGCCGAGCGCAACGTCGCGTACAAGCGTGTGCGCGAAGAGCTCGATGGGCTCATCCTGCTCTCCGACGATGCGGTCACGGTACTCGAGAAGCAGGTGGCCCGGGAGCTGCCGGCTCCGGTCTCGCCCCCGGCATCCCCTGCACCCACCGCCCCGGAGTCCGCCGCCCCCGCGACCTCCACCCCGGAGCCCGAGCGGATCAAGCTGCCCCGCCGCGACGAGCAGTCCTGACGCGCGACCACACCCGCGCCCCGCACCCTGTCCATCCGGACGAACGACGACGGAGGCATGCCGCAGTGATCACTCGATTCGAAGAGCTCGACGGGCAGACCACCCCGATCGGCGATCTCACACTGCGCAGGCGTACGGAGCCGGCGGTGGGACAGGAGATCTACGAGGTCAAGCTCGGCGACGAGTACCTGATGTCGAGCCTGTTCACCGTAGCGGAGGAAGAGCTCGCGAACCTGGGCCTGGCTGCGGTCGCCGGCGACGGCCTCTCGGTCCTGGTCGGCGGGCTCGGGCTCGGCTACACCGCTGTCGCGGCGCTGCGGGACGCACGTGTGACATCGCTCACGGTGATCGACCGCCTGAGCGCCGTGATCGGGTGGCACGAGCGCACGCTGCTCCCGGTGTCGGCCGAACTCGTCGACGACGCGCGCACGACTCTGGTCGAAGACGACTTCTTCGCCGTGATGCGGTCCGCACCCGTCGAGGGCCGCGACGGGTACTCGGCGATCCTCCTCGATGTCGACCACTCTCCGCGCCACCAGCTCGACCCCACGCACGCCGACCTGTACGACGCCGCCGGCCTGCGCGCGCTCGACCGTCATCTCGCTGCCGAGGGCATCTTCGCCCTGTGGTCGGATGATCCGCCCGACGACGACTTCATGGTCGAGCTGGACGCCGAGTTCGATGACGCGGTTGCTCACGTCGTCGACTTCGAGAACACCGTCACCGGCGGGATGTCGTCGAACACGGTGTACGTGGCGCGCAGTCGCGGAACCGGCTCCGTGTCGCTCGACTCCACCCCCTCACACTCGGAAGAGGACGCATGACCCCCGAGAACGTCACGGGTCCGATCGCTCACCACGCCGAAGCGCCCGTCTGGTGGCCGGGCTGGGGCGGGCTGCGCTGGGTCGACGGGGAGGCCGGCGACCTGCTCACACTGCGCCCCGACGGTGTGACCCGTCAGCACATCGACGATGAGTACCTGGCCTTCGCCCGCCCCCGCTCCGGTGGCGGGCTCGTGGCCGTCGGCGCCCGCACCCTGTATCTGGCCGACGATGTCGACGGCGAGGTGCGGGCCGTGGCCTCGCTGGGCACTGATCCGCAGGTGCGCATGAACGACGGATGCTGCGATCCTCGCGGGCGGCTGCTCGCAGGTTCCATGGCCTACGACGCGGCCCGGGACGCCGGAACCGTGCTGCGGGTCGGTGCCGATCTGAGCGTCACGACCGTGCTGCCCCGCGCGACGATCTCGAACGGCATCGGCTTCTGGCCCGACGGCCGCCGCGCCTACTACGTCGACACCGCGACCCACCGCATCGACGTGTTCGATGTGAGCGAGGGCGATCTTCGCGGACGCCGAGCGTTCGTCGTGATCCCCGAGGAGCAGGGTTCGCCGGACGGGCTCACGGTGGCCGCCGACGGCAGCGTGTGGGTGGCGCTGTGGGGTGGCAGCGCAGTGCATGGCTACGACGCATCCGGTACTCTCGTCGCGACCATCGAACTGCCGGTGCCGCAGGTGAGCGCCTGTACGTTCGGCGACGACGACCTAGGCACGCTGTACATCACGACCTCGGCCCAGGGATTGCCCACCGACCACCGCTCTGAGGCTGGTTCGCTGTTCGCCGTGCGGCCGGGCCCGCACGGCGTCCCCGTCACGGCTTTCGCCGGCTGAACACCCGCACGTCGCGGAACGGCGTGCGATCGCAGACGGTCGTGCCGGTTCTCACACGCGCGCGTCGGCCACTCTGGGCGACCGCGAAGGCCAGACGAAGTGCGCGACCGAGAACGAGAACAGCGCCCACGCTGCGACCAGCGCCCACAGGCCGGGACCCGACCAACGTCCCGTCACGTCGTCGATCACGGTCAGGGGTGCGGCGATTGCGCATCCGATCAAGCCCAGTAGCGCGCCAATGACCGAGAACTCCCCGTGGTCGAGCCAGCGAGAGCGGAGCGCGGGCACGAGCCGCAGCGGGAGTCCGAGGATCATCGCCGCGAGCATCGATGGCACCGCGAACAGTACGCCCGTCAGCGCCAGCCCGATCAGACTCGTCCCTCCGTCGTACTCCAACATTGTGGGAATGACGAGCATGACGAACTCGGCGACCACGAAGAGTGCCAGACCGCCGATGAAGAACTGTCCGAGCGTCCGTGTCATCATCGAATGTTCTCTCGTCACGAGACCATCCTCTCGCACCGCATCCGATCAAGCCCCTCCTAGACAGCGGAAGACGGCTACCCGACGACCTCTGCCCGAGGCACGGTGCACTCAGCGAAAGGAACCGTGCCCCGGACACAGGCCGCCGGGTGGATGACGCAGGTCAGCGCAGGTGCACCCGCTCGGTGCGCTGGTGCTGGCGTCCCAGCCCCTCGATCTCGATGGTCATCTCATCGCCGTCCTGCAGGTACGGGAACCGGCCCGACAGCGCGACGCCCTGCGGGGTGCCGGTGTTGATCACGTCGCCGGGCTCGAGCACCAAGTAGTGGCTCAGCTCGTGCACGATCTGCAGCACGGAGAAGATCATGTCGGCAGTCGAGGAGTCCTGCCGCGGCTCGCCGTTCACGAAGGACCGCAGCCGCAGCGTCTGCGGGTCGACCTCGTCCGCAGGCACGAGCGCGGGGCCGAGCGGGTTGAACGTCTCGGAACACTTGCCCTTCGACCACTGTCCGCCCGATACGTCGAGCTGGTACGCGCGCTCGGAGACGTCGTTCGAGATCGTGTAGCCGGCGATGACGTCGCGTGCGGCCTCCGGCGACGACAGGTAGCGCGCCGTCTTGCCGATCACGATCGCCAGCTCGACCTCCCAGTCGACCTTCTCGGCACCGGGTGGCAGCAGCACGACGTCGTTCGGCCCGACGACCGTGTTCGGGTGCTTGAAGAAGATCACCGGATGCTCGGGCGGCTCCGATCCGGACTCGGCCGCGTGGGCAGCGTAGTTCTGGCCGATGCAGACCACCGCGGTCGGGCGGGCGACCGGGGCGCCGATGCGCAGACCGTCGACATCGGCGGTGGGGAGCTCGCCGCGGCCGAGGGCTTCGCGCACGCGAGCGATGCCGTCAGCGGCGAGGAAGGCGCCGTCGATCTCAGTGGTGAGGGGCGCGAGGTCGTAGACGACGCCGCCCTCACGGACGTAGGGGCGTTCGTGGCCGGTGGGGCCGAGTCGCAGGAGTTCCACGTCGATCCTTCGGTCAGCGCGCGTCGGCGGAGGTCGGGTTGACGATCGGCACGGATTCCCCGGCCAGGTACCGGATGATGTTCTCGGCCGCGTGCACGGGAAGGTCCGCCAGCGCCTCGGGCGAGTACCAGGCGGCGTGCGGGGTGAGCAGCACGCTGTCGAGCTCACGCAGCGGGGAGTCGGCGGCGAGCGGCTCCCCCGCGAACACGTCGAGGGCGGCGGCTCCCAGGTGTCCGGAGCGGAGTGAGGCGGCGAGCGCCTCCTCGTCGATGAGCGGACCCCGGCAGGTGTTCACCACGACCGCTCCCGGCTTCATGGTCGCGAGGGCAGCGGCATCGATCAGGTGGCGGGTGTCGTCGCTCAGCGGCACGTGGAGGGTGAGGATGTCGGCCCGCGCCACGGCATCCGGGATCTCGACGAGTTCACAGTCGGCCTCGCGCACCGCGTCGCCGGAGGCGTACGGGTCGGCGACGAGCACGCGGAACCCCAGCGCGCGGCAACCGCGGGCCACCATCGAGCCGATGCGGCCGAAGCCGAGCACCGAGACCGTGGTGGCCGAGGGGCGCACGGCGAGCGGGCGGGCGTCGATGGCCTTCCACGTGCCGGCGCGCACGGCGCGGTCGTAGGCGGGGAGGCCGCGGCCCTGGGTCATGATCATCGCGATGGTGTGCGCGGCGACCTCTTCGATGCAGTAGCTCGGGGTGTTCGCGACGGCGACGCCGCGGGCGGTGGCCGCCTCGACGTCGACCATGTCGTAGCCGATGCCGACGCGGCTGATGATGCGGAGGTTCGGCATGCGGTCCATCACCTCGCCGCTGATCTGCGCCCACTGCACGACCAGTCCTTCGGCGTCGGTGCCGTGAGCGGCGATGTCGTCGAGGCTGCCGGAAGCTGCGCGCTCGGCACGCAGCCCCGCCTGTCGGAGGGTGTCTTCGATGACGGTTCCCGGCAGGTCGCAGTCGCTGACGAGGATGAATGGCGCGGTCATGGATGCGATGCTATAGCATCTAGCAAGCGGCTGCACCCCTTCGGGCACGGGGCGCGGGGCTCGGGGCGCGAGGGCGTGGCGGCGTGTGCGAAAACCCAGACGAACTGCTCCGGCTCGGGCGCGCCTCGCTACAACACGCCGCAGGCGACGCGAGTGGTCTCCGTTTTCGCCTCGGCGCTCTGGTCACGCCTGCTCGACAGTCGCGAGATTTGCTATAGCATCGACCCCATGACTCGTCGCGCACTGATCACGGGGGCCAGTTCCGGTATCGGGACAGCCGCCGCCCACGAACTCGCCCGCGAGGGTGCCGCCCTCTGGATCACGTATGCCGGACGCGAGGCGGAGGCCCTCCGCGTCGCCGACGAATGCCGTGCGGCTGGGGCGCCCGAGGTGCACGTGTCGCGCCTCGACCTGCGCGAGCGCGAGTCGATCGACGCGCTGGTCGGTGAGATCACGGACGCGTGGGGATCGCTCCACGTGCTCGTCAACAATGGCGGCGTCTGCCCGTACACCCCGTACGACGACATCGAGTTCGATGAGTGGGACATGGTCCTCGAGACCAACGCTCGCGGTACCTTCTTCCTGACTCGCGGCGCTCTCCCGCTGCTCCGAGCAGCCGACGGCGACCGCTCCGTGATCAACATCGCCTCGATCGCCGGCCAGGTCGGCGCATTGCAGACCGGCATCCACTACGCCGCGAGCAAAGGCGCGATCCTCGCGATCACCCGCAGCTTCGCGCGGCACCTCGCGTCCGAGGGCATCCGCGTCAACGCCGTCACCCCCGGACCGGTCGCGAGCGCGATCACCGACCAGCTGCAGGGCGCGGGGCGCGAGAAGCTCGAAGCCGGCATCCCGCTCGGCGCATTCGGACAGCCGGAAGACGTCGCCTGGATCATCGCATCACTCGCGTCGGAGCGCGCCCGGTTCATCACCGGCGCCACCTACGACGTCAACGGAGGAGTACGCATTGACTGACCGCACCGCACTCGACCGCTCTGCACTCGACACCGTCCAGGCACAGCTCGACGCGTTCAACGCGCACGACCTGGACGCGTTCGTCGCGACCTATGCCGAGGATGCCGTGATCACCGGCGTCGCCACCGAGCCGGTGGTCGGATCGGCCGCGATCCGCGCGTTCTACGAGCCTCGACTGCAGAACCCCGAGCTGTCGTGCGTCATCGAGACCAGCGTGCTGTTCGGCACCCGGTGGGTCGTCGCGCAGGAGCAGGTCATCAACGCGGGCGTCGCGACCGAGACCATCGCGACGTTCGACGTGGTCGAGGGGCTGATCGCCCGGGCGTCGATGCTCAAGGCCTGAGGCGCGGCAGCTTCCCGGGAGGAGATCTCCCTGTGGGGAGGAGCTTTCCTGCTGAAGAGTCCTCCCGACAGGGGGTTCTCCTCCCCACGCGGTGGGGCTCACTCGATTCGCCTACCCGGCCAGCGAGACCACGTCCATGCCGATGAGCCGAATCTTGTGCGGTTCGACCGCACTCATCTTCGGCACGTCTCGGAAGTGCGGTCGCTCGTCAGCTGCGAAGAAGGGGCGGAAGGGGCCGTTCAGCAGCAGCACGAGCAGGTGAGCGTGATACCAGCAGAGCGCCTGCCGAACTGATGCCTTCTGCGCCCAGGAATGCACGAGGAGCCACGCGACGAAGGCGAAGGGGAACATCACCCAGAGCGCGCACCCTCGCACGAGGATGAGCAGCAACAGCCCGATGCCCTTGAGGAAGCGCATTCGAATCCTCCGTCAGCGAGTGCTGACGGCGCCGATCACGATCAGCGCAGTCCCGAAGACCGCGAACCCGCACGCGACGACCACCACTACCGCGCTCATCTTCGGGAGCCGACGCGCGATCTCCTCTTCGGAAAGCTGGTCTTCGCGGTAGACCTTGTCGAATCGCCCACGGACGAAGCGCAGCACCCGCGCGCGCGAGACGAGCAACACGGCACCGACGAGCACGACGGCAACACCGACGGCAAGGTTCGCAAGGGAAAAGGCACTCATCGTCGGCTACTCCCGCGCGAAGATTCCGACGAGAACGGCGACCACGCCGATGAGGGTGAGGCCCACGCCGCAGAAACCTATCCACCAGGGGCTCGACCGTTTCCCCACCTCGCGCCCCGCCGCGCCCCCGAACGCGCGATTCGTATCCGCGATGACCCGGAAGACCTTGGCTCGATGACGGACGAGCAACGGCCCGCATCCGACTGCGACCAGTCCGATTGCGATCGCGATGTAGTTCTCGAAGGTCATTTCTTCCTTGCGGGGAGGGGGTGCCGGATAGCGATCACACTACAGCCGGCGTCGAGAGCGAACCGTTGGCCTCTCGGGAGGAGAACTCGCCGTCAGGAGGAGACTCCCTGCTGAAGAGTCCTCCCGACAGGGAGTTCTCCTCCCCACCCGATGCGGCTCACTCGTGCTCGGGCAGGATCGGCGACGACCAGCCGGGATCGCGGCCGAGCTGCGCCGCCCGCGACACCGAAGTCGAACCGTAGCGGTCGCGCAGGGTGTCGAGCACGGTGTCGAGGCGGGCTTCATCGCCCCAGTCGATCGGCAGTTCGGGCTGCACGCGATCGGCGCGGTCGAGCTGCGACAGCGAGATGCCGATCAAGGTGATGCCGCGGTCGGTGATCTCGCTCTGCGCCGCGGCGAGCAGCGTGCGTGCGAGGGTGAGCAGCACGGCGGTGCGGTCGGTAGGAGCGCGGAGTGAGCGGGAGCGGGTGGCCTTCGAGAAGTCGCCGAAGCGCAGACGCAGCACGACGGTGCGGCAGACACGGTCGCCATCGCGGAGTCGGCGACCGAGCCGGTCGACGATCTGGGTGAGGATGAGGTCGAGTTCCTCGGGCGAGCGAGGGCGGTTGCCGAGAGCGCGCTGCGAGCCGATGGATCCGCGGCGCCGGGTGGTGTCGACCGGCCGCGGATCCCGCAGACGAGCGAGCGCGTGCACGTGCGCCCCCGTGGCCTTGCCCAGCATCCGCTCGGCGGTCGCGGCCTCGAGCTCGGCGAGCTCACCGACGGTGCGGATGCCGTAGCGGTGCAGCTTCTCGGCGGTCACCGCCCCCACACCCCACAGGCGCTCCACCGGGAGGGGAAGCAGGAACTCCTCCTCGCGTTCGGGCTCGACGACCAGCAGACCGTCGGGCTTGCTCACGGCGCTGGCGACCTTGGCGAGGAACTTCGTGCGTGCGACCCCGACCGAGATGGCGAGCCCCGCTTCCGCCCGCACGCGTTCACGCAGCCGTGCCGCGATCTGCTCGGGGCTGCCGGCGATCCGCCTCAGACCCCCGACTTCGAGGAACGCCTCGTCGATCGACAGCCCCTCCACGAGCGGGGTGGTATCGCGGAAGATCGCGAACACGTCCTTGCTGGCGGCGGAGTACGCCTCCATGCGCGGCGGAACGACCACGGCATCGGGGCAGAGCTCCCGCGCCTGTCGGCCACCCATCGCGGTGCGGACGCCGCGGGCCTTCGCCTCGTAGCTCGCGGCCAACACGACCCCGCCGCCCACGATGACGGGTCGCCCGCGCAACTCCGGTGCATCACGCTGCTCGACCGACGCGTAGAACGCATCGAGGTCGGCGTGCAGCACCGTCGCTTCCCCACGCATCCCGTTCTCCTGTCGACGTGCGGATCGTCGCACGGACCGGGGACACCGGGATGGGTGGTGACTTCGCCCTCTCGCCCGGGATGTTGCGGTGTCGGTGCTCGCGGATATCGTCGGCGCGTGCCGGAACCGGTGATGCAGTGGTGGGCGCGACGGCAGTTCTCCCGCGGTCGCGCTGTCCCGTATGAGGTGGGCACCTACCGTGCCGGGTGGGCGGCATATCCGGAGCTGATCCGGCAGTACCACCCCGAGCTGAACCACGGCATCGCGCTGTCGCAGATCCCGCTCGCGGCCGACGTGCTCCTGTGCTGGGAGTGCGCGGTCGGGCACCGGTTCGCGGCGACCCCGACCGAGCAGCGCGAGCGTCCTGGACAGGTGCGGCGCCGCTCCGCATGGTGCCCCGAGTGCTCTGCGCTCGCCCGCCCGCAGCCGGTCGTGCTCGGCGAGGCTCGCGCGCTTCCCCGTAGAGCCCCTCGCCCGGCGCCCGTGCTCTGCACGAAGACGCCCGACCTTCCCGCAGGCTCCGCGTTCGTCAGCGAGTGCGCCCCGAAGCCCGCATCCGCGACCGAGGGGCGCCTGCGAACGGAGCTCGGGGCGGTAATCGCCTTCGACCCGTCCGTGAACGCCGTGAAAGTGTCGCGCCCGTTCTTCCGCCACACCGAGGTCTGGCCCGACATCGTGTTTCCGGAGCTGCGGGTCGCACTCGAATACGACACCGTCGGTCGCCACGGACTCGAGCACGTCGGCAAGCGGCAAGATGCCGATCTGCGCAAAGACCGCGCCCTCCGTGCCGCGGGCTGGGAGGTCATCCGCATCCGCACCGGGAAGCTCGAACCCCTCGGTCCGCACGACCTGGCGCTGTCGTCGGTGAGCGCGAAGAGCATCGCCCGGATCATCGACGAGCTGCGGGCCATCCGCGGGGCGCTGTTCGTGGACGCGTACCTGCGGTGACGAGCGCCACGGTCGCGTCGGGGGCGCACCCCGACGGGAGGAAGACTCGGTGTCGGGAGGAGAATCCTGCGCAGATCTTCCGCCCGGGACAGAGTTCTCCGCCCGTGCCGAGCGCCGGAGATGCCTGCTCGCGTGCCCCTGCACCTATCGAGGTGCCTCAGGCGTCGAAGCGCTCCCGCAACCCCGGGTCGAGCGCGATATCCCCGAAGGATGCCGTCCACGCCCCGTCGACCGCGATGGACTGACCCGACAGGTACGGAGCCTCATCCGACAGCAGGAACGCCGTGACGGACGCCACCTCTTCGGCGCGGGCGATGCGCCCCATCGGCGGCCCCTCCGCGAGCGCACGCTCTTCGGCCTCGGGGTCGGCCGCGCGCGCGATCTGGGCTTCGAGGTGCGGGGTGCGCACGCCACCAGGAGCGACGGTGTTGGCGCGGATACCGAGGGCCCCGTACGACACGGCCACGCTGCGGGTGAGGGCGTCGATGCCGCCCTTGGTGAACTCGTAGGCCGCGTGGTCTGTGAAGGACGCGCGGCCGTGGATCGAGCCGATGTTCACGATCGCGCCCGGTACACCCTGGTCGACGAAGGCCGAGACCGCGGTCGAGCAGCCCCAGATGTAGCCGAAGCCATTGATGTCGAGCACCTCGCGCACGGTGTCTTCATCGAGCTCGTGCAGCGGTGTGCGCTTGGTGATGCCGGCGTTGTTCACCCAGCCGGCGAGGGGCGCTCGGGCGCGGGCGGCAGCGGCGGCACGCTCATGCGCCACGCGATCGGCGGCGTCGCCGAGCACGACCTCGGCCACGATGCCGTCTTCGACCGTGCCGGATCCCGGAGAGCGCTCGAGCCCGACCACGATCCACCCGTCGGCGGTGAGACGTTCGGCGATGGCGCGGCCGATGCCCTTTCCGCTACCGGTCACCACGACGCTTCGAGCAACGGAGCTGCGGGGGGCGTCTGTCATCTCAGTCCCTCTCGAATCGGAAGACGGTGGGGTCGAGCACGAAGCCGAGGCCCGCCGCGCCCGTCGGCCGCGCCCTGCCGTCGAACGACGGACCGACGAGGATGAACGATGGTGCGGGATCGTACGGGTTGACTCCCCGGGCGAACGTCTCCACACCGATGCCCAGGTGCGCGGTGATCTCAGGATAGACATGCCCCGACACGGGCACACCGCGCGAGGCTGCCCAATCGATCATCTCGCGGGCAGGGGTCACGCCGCCGATCGCGACGACGTCGAGTCGCAGCACGTCGACACCGCCGACATCGACCAGCGCCTTCAGCACAGCGGGGTCGGTGACCTCGTCGCCCACGGAGACCGGGAGTCCCGACTCCCGGCGGATGCGCGCGACCCCCTCGGCGTCTTCGGGGAGCAGGGGGTCTTCCAGCCACGCGAGATGCGGGTCGCCCCACCGCGCGATCTCGGCCAGCGCGGTGTCGGCATCCGGCCAGCCGAAGCCCACGTCCACGACCAGACCGGTCGCATCGGGAAGCTCGGCGTTCAGCAGGGCGAGCAGTTCACGCATATATGCCGGATCCGGAATGCGGGAGATCTTCACGTTCGTCCAGCCCTCCGCCTGCGCGAGAACCTCATCGGCCACCTCGCGGGGAGTCCGCTCGGCAGACGGGTACGCGGCGACGAGCATCGACTCCCGCGGGGCGTCACCCGTGCCGAGCAGCGTCCACAGCGGCACACCCGCACGCCGCGCCGCGATGTCCCACAGCGCGATGTCGACCAGGCCGATCGCGCGCCGCACCAACCCCACCCGTCCGACGATCGCGCTGCCGCGCAGCATCCGCTCCCAGGTCGCCGCGGGGTCGTCGACATCCGCACCCACCGCGTGCGCCGCGACGAGGCGATCGACGATCTCGGCCATCGGCGCCTCCCGCGAGAGGCAATAGGCCACCCCGGTCGTGCCGTCGTCAGCCGTCGCCTGCACGGCGCTGTACTCGCGGCGGGTCACCGTCATCGCCCCCAGGTGCAACGGTGCCGGGAGCGGCAGCACGGCCGTGGCCGTGTCAATGCGGGCGATCGCGCTCATTCGGGCTTCTTCGCCAGCGGCACACCGTAGTCGACCATGAAGCCGCCGTCGACGTAGAGCGTCTGTCCGTTCATGTAGCGCGACTGGTCGGAGACGAGGAAGCTGACCGCGGCGGCGATCTCGCTCGCCTCGGCCAGGCGCTTCGCGGGGATGCGCGACAGGATCGTGTCGAGGCTGAGGGTGCCCGCCTCGACGCCCTGACGGAAGACGCCGGTGTCGACGTAGCCGGGCGCGACCGCGTTGACCCGCACGCCGCGCGACGCCCACTCGGCACCCGCGGTCGAGGTCAGTCCGATCACCGCGGCCTTGGTCGTGGCATAGGGCGCACGACCGGCCGAGCCGCGCGACGAGATGGAGGAGATGTTGACGATGCGCCCATCGCCGCGCTCCAGCATCCGCTTCCCTGCCGCCTGCAGCGCCGAGAACACCCCGTGCAGGTTGACGTCGACCACGGCCGACCACTCGTCCCAACTGAGGTCTTCGATGCCGCGATGGCGCTGGATGCCGGCGTTGTTGACGAGCACCTCGATCGGCCCGAGCTCGGCTTCGATCTCTCCGAACACACGGTCGACGCCGGCATGATCGGTGACATCGAGCTCGCGCCACAGGATGCCGGCGGGGTTGTCGTCGGCGGTGAGGCCCGGCACCCGGTCGGCGGCGACGACGAGGTAGCCGTCTGCGCCGAGGCGCTGGCCGATCTCCCATCCGATCCCGGCGGATCCTCCGGTGACGACGGCGACGGAGCCGGCAGGGGTGGGGGCGGTCATTGCTCTCCTCAGGTTCGAGTTTTGCTATAGCAAGTGTATCGGGGGCGCCGTCAGTGGTCGAGCAGCTCCGCCACGACCGCCACCGCATGCGTCTCGAGCAGGTCGAGCGCGCCCGGCGCCAGGGGCGTCTGCCACGCCTGATACGCCCCGCGGTCGTAGGCATCGCGCGTCGGCAGGTACACGAACCCCGGGCCGTTCGTGAGGTTCATCACCACGATCGGCGTCGCGGGGAACCGCGCGCGCAGCGTGGTCTGCAGTCGCGAGTACGCCTCACCCGGATGCCCCACGATCACGGCATCGCCGAGCCTCCAGGCCCAGACAGGGTGCTGCACGGTCGGACCGTCGATGTATCCGTCACGCAGATTGCGCGCGCGACCGAGACGCTCCTCCCGCGAGCGCGGGTCGATGTCCTTCCACTCCTCGGCGAGCGCGTCGAGCGTCGGCAGGTCGCGCAGCGGAAGCTCGACGCTCGTGACCGAACCCGCCGCATCCTCCCCGCCGTCCGCCGTCCGGCCCGTCCAGATCGCGAGCGGTGCACCGGACTCGACGATGCCGTCGAGCGTCAGCTCTTCTCCGGGAACGGGAAGCGCGTCCAACGCCGCGAGCACCGCGTGCCCGAGCGAGCGTCCGTGTCGATCGGCGACCGCGACGTCGCCGGTGTACTGCTCGCGCGGAGCCAACTCTCCCGATGCCCCCTGCACGAACAGGCAGGGCGCCCCCGTGGCCGACTCGATGACCTCGCGCATCGCCCCGACGTAGTCCGGCGACACCTCACGGCTCTGCCAGGCGAGCGTGGTCGGGTGGCACGCGTAGTTCACGAGCGTGCCGTGCACCGCGCCGTCGACGCTGAGGCGTCCGATCGTCACGGTGTCGTCGGCCGCGCCCTGCGGGTTGTACCCCACGAGAGGGCGGCCGTCGACGTCGAGCTCACGGTCGGCGGCCAGGGAGCAGGTGCCGGTCGTCCACTCGATCAGCCCGGGGACCGCACCGTCGAGCGCCTCGCGCCCGGCGGCGACCCCTGCGGCAGCGAGCGCCTCGAGATACCCCGGGATCAGCTCTCCCCCCGGCAGATGCGCATCCGCGGCACAGAGCACGGCGCCCGCGTGGGTGTGCGAGAGCGAGAGCATCAGCTGATCGGGGTCGAGCCCGAGAGCGTCGAGGATCGTTCCGCGCACACCCTGCTCATCCGCGACGCGACGCCACCAGGTACCGTCCACCGCAAGCAGCACGCGCGGGCGGTCGTCGGCGGCGATCACGGCGAGCGCGGTCAGCTCGAACGGACGATGCGCCCCCTCGGACCGCTCCCAGTCGGCGGGGCCCCAGTTTTTGGCACGGATACCGACCGGCGGTGTGATGTCGCGTCGGGCGATACCGATGCGCGCCCGCGTGCGGGGGATGCGGATGCGGGCGCCGAGGCGTGTGGCCGGTGCCGTGTCGTTCAAACCTGGTCCTCCATGTTCTCCATGATGCCGCCGCTCAGGCGATCGTCAGCACGTCGGCGATCAGCACACGTGCTCCAGCCTCGGGAAGAGTCACCTCGACGCCGCGCTCGACGCCGTCGCTGTAGAGCAGCGTGGAGGGTGCGGCGAAGCCATCGGCCAGCCGCATCCGTCCTCCCACGAACTGACTCCCGGTGATGCGAGCGTGGTTGACCCCCACGCCGATGTCGAGGTGGGCAGCACCCTTGGGCACGGTCGATGTCACGCCACCCACCCGCCAGGTCACGACGCCCCCACCGGCGGCCCTGCTCAGCAGAGCGCCGTCGGTGCGCTCGGTCGACAGCTCGACCCCCTCGACAGCGATGGCCTGGTCCCGCACCGCGGTCACGGTGAGCTGCACATCGCGCACCGTGCCGCCCCGGATGGTCACCCTCGACGCACCGAGCTCTGCCGGGGCACCTGTTGCCGGACCGCTCAGCCGGCAGTCGACGAACTCGACGGCTCCGGCGCCTCGTGCCTTCATCCCGTCGATTCCGGTGATCGTGCATCGCACGAAGCTGACGGGCACCGAGACCGGCGTCTGGATCAGCACCTGATCCTTCGGGAGGGCGAAGGTGCAGTCCTCGATCACCGTCGGCCGCGATGATCGCGCCGATCGCTGGCCGATCGCCAGCAGCCCGGCGGTGCAGCCGCGCAGCTGAGCCCCGTCGGCATTGATCGTCATGGTCGCCTGCGGATCGAACGTCGATCGTCCGATCACCCGGACGTTCTCGAGCGTCAGGTCGCTGATCTTCGTGCCGGCGACGAACCACGAGCAGACGTGGTCGCGCACCGTGATGCGCTTCGCGGCGGTGCCCCATTGCGCCCCGGAGTTGGCGATGTCCATCAGCCCCGAGTTGCCGATGAAGGTGAGATCGTGCTCGTACTGCCCGTGCGTGGTGAAGGGGTTCCCGCCCTGATCGTCGCCGTCTCCGTGGCAGTTCTCGACGATGCAGTAGGCGCTGGCCGTCAGATCGTTCAGGTGCCGCGCGTTCGACGAGGTGCAGTCGCTCACGCGACCGTACAGGCTGTAGATCTGCTGCGTGAGATAGCCCGCACCGCCGTAGAAGACCGTGGGCGGGTTCTCGACCGAGCAGCGTTCGGTCGTGAAGTGGGTGTTCCATCTGCGCATGATGACGGGCCACCAGGTGCGGCTGGCGTGCACGTCGGCGACATCGCAGTGGATCGCGTACTCGAAGGCGATCGGGTGCGATCCGGTGAGCTCGCGAGAGTCCGGGAAGGAGCCGTCCGTCGGTCCGTCGAAGGGCCCGGCCCCGAGGAACCGCATGTTCGAGATGCGCACCCCCGCGACCGGATCCACCTGCCGCCAGACGAGCTTTCGCCCCTTGTCGAGCGGCCAGCCGTTGAGGTAGTCGATCCGGATGTGGGTGCCGTCGATCTGCTGCGTCACCTGGACGAATCGCTGAAGCTCGCGCTCATCGGCCCCACCGCCGGCGACCGGATCGCACTGCACCGCCCACCAGGTGTCGACGGCGAACGTGGACGCATCGGGCACGGCGACCGCATCCGTCAGCTCCGGCCAGGCTTCCGCCAAAGTGTGCTCGACGGTGACGTCTCGGGATGCCCCGGTGAAGAACATCACCGCACCGAACGGGTTGTCGTGGGTGTTCGCCTCGATACCCTCCGTCGTGATCACATGACCGCCGAAGTCGATCTCGAGGTGGGAACGGGTGAAGCGGTGTCGCCGCTGGAAGAGCAGATCGGTGCTCGCCTCGATCCGCCGGACGCGGAGGTCGTTCACCAGGGCGTCGAGCGCGTCATCGGCCGCCGTCTCGGGCCCGGTGATGCCGAAGACCCGGAAGTCGACCGTGCCGTCATGCTGCAGCAGCCACGTGGTGCCGCGCTTTCCGGCGATCACCGTGCCGCCGTTTGCCGCGACGTCGGCCCCGCCGCAGCCTACGTAGACGAGCAGCCCGGCGTCGCCGGGGGTCCGGTAGCCGGCGACGATGGCCACCTCGCCGTCGCGTGCCCGCAACCGGGACAGGTCGGAGACCGTCTCCGCGCGGAGGATGTCCTTCGCACCGGCCGCGACGGGAGCGGCCTGAGCGGCCGTCGCACCGGCGAGAGAGCCGGCAGCGCCGAGGGCGACCGCACCGAGTCCGGTCATGACGGCGCGGCGACCCGCCGATCGCACACTCGCATCCAGTTCGGCGCGGGACATCACCGCACCCCGGACGTGGCGTCCGCTTTCAACTGCACCTCGGCCGGAACCGTGAAGTCCGCCCGTCGACTCAGCACGAACGCGATGCTCGCGCCGAGCAGGGTGAGCCCGGCGATGAGGAGCAGACCCCAGATCGCCGATCCGGTGGTCTCGCTGATCCAGCCGATCGCATACGGACCGGCGAAACCGGCCAGGTTGCCGACCGAGTTGATGAAGGCCAGCCCGGCAGCAGCCGCCGTGCCCGTGAGCACCATGGGCGGCAGGCTCCAGAACAGCGGTGTCGTCGAGAACAGGGCCGACATGCCGACGCACAGGGCGGCGAGCGCGAGGATCGGCGTGCCCTGGGCCGCGACCGCCGCGATGAGCGAGAGCGCGGTGATCGTGAGCGTGATGCCGATCTGCAGGGGGATGTTGCCCTGCTTCCTGGCTGCGCGCTCCCAGGGGAGCATCACGAGCGCGGCGCACAGGTTCGGCAGGGCGACGAGCCATCCGGTGGTGGAGTTGGAGAAGTCGCCCATGCTCTTCACGATCGTCGGCAGCCACATGCCCAGCCCGTACGCGCCGAACACGACGCCGAAGAAGAGCACGATCAGGGTCCACAGACGCCCGTTGCTGAACACCTCGCGCAGGCGCAGCCGCCCGTGCTTCTGCTCGGTGGCCGCGGTCTCGGCGGCCAGGGTGTCGTTGATCCACCGCTGCTCGGTCGGGTCCAGCCAGCGGGCGTCCTGCGGGCGGTCGGGCAGCCAGAAGAAGACGACGAAGGCGAGGATCACCGCGGGGATGCCCTGCAGCAGGAAGACCAGCTGCCAGCCGTCGAGGCCCCACATCCCGTGCAGTTCGAGCATCCAGCCCGACAGCGGCGCCGCGACCGCGTTCGCGATCGGGTTCGACAAGACGAACACCGCGAGCACCTGCGTGCGGTACTGCCGCGGGAACCAGAGCGTGAGGTACAGGAGCACTCCGGGGAAGAAGCCGGCTTCGGCGATGCCCAGCACGAAGCGTGCGATGGCGAACTGGGTCGCATCCTGCACGAAGGCCGTCAGCGCGGCGACCAGGCCCCAGGAGACCATGATGCGCGCGATCCACTTGCGCGCACCGAAGCGCTCGAGAAGCAGGTTGCTGGGCACTTCGAACAGCAGGTACCCGATGAAGAAGATGCCGGCGGCGAATCCGAAGGCCGCTTCGGTGATCTGCAGCGCCGCCGTCATCTCCAGCTTGGCGAAGCCCGCGTTGTTGCGGTCCATGTAGGCGACGAGATACAGCAGCCCGAGGAACGGGCCGAGGCGCCAGATCGCCTTCTTCATGGCGGAGGCCCCGACCTCCTCTGACGTGCGCGTATCGGGGGCGATTCCGTTCCCGGACATGACAACTCCTTCGTCATCGATGGACTGGCTTGCTATAGCATCTAGCAAAACCCTCGCCGTGTCCACTCATCCGGAAAATGCCATAGCATCGAGCGAACGAATGCGCGCCCGCTCGACGAGACGGAACCGCGGATCGAGAAGGGCACCGAATGCGCAGCGTCTCGGATCAGAACATCGCCGAACAGGTCGCAGACGAGCTGCGCGCGGCCATCCATTCCGGAGAACTCGCCCCCGGTGAGCGCCTCGTCGAACGCAAGCTCGCCGACCGGCTGGGCGTCAGCCACATCCCGGTACGCGAGGCACTGACCCGTCTCGCCGAGGAGCGCCTCATCACCCGGGAGCCCCGCCGCGGCGCCCGCGTCGCCCAGCTGAGCGCACAAGACCTCCAGGAGATCTCGAGCCTGCGGATCGTGCTCGAGCAGTTCATGGCGATCCGCGTGCAGGAGCGGTGGAACGAGGAATCCGCCGCCCGACTCGGTGCCATCATCCAGGCGATGGCGGATGCGGCGCCCGGCGACATCGACGAGGTGCTGCGCCAGGACCGCTTGTTCCACGAGACGCTCGCCGACCTCGCCGAGCACCGCTTCCTCGACGAGTTGAGCGGCCAGCTGCGCGGACGCATCACCGGTTTCCTGCATGCCGCCAACGCCGCTCTCGACCCTGCCGAGCAGGAAGAGCATGTGCGCAGCCACCAGCAGATCGTCGATGCCATCGCGAGCGGTGACCCGGAGCAGGCGCAGGCCGTGATCGCCGCGCACGTGACCAGGGCGGTCGAGCGCATCACCCCGTCGACCGACGCGGACACCCCGTGACCGCGCGCACGATCGTCCTCACCGGAGCCTCCGACGGGATCGGCGCGGCAGCCGCCCGCCAGCTCGCGTCGTCCCCGCATCGGCTCATCCTGGTGGGACGCTCGGAGGAGAAGACCCGTGCGGTCGCCGCGGAGACGGGCGCTGCGTGGTTCACCGCCGACTTCGCACGCCTCGACGACGTGCGGGCGCTCGCCACGAAGATCGTGGAGGGCGTCGGCGACGGCGGCATCCACGTGCTGGCGAACAACGCCGGTGGCATCTTCGGCGATCAGACCCCCACGGTCGACGGCTTCGAGAAGACCATGCAGGTCAACCACCTGGCGCCGTTCCTGCTCACGAACCTGCTGCGGCCTCAGCTGTTGAAGGCCGAGGGCGCAGTCATCAACACCTCCAGCATCGCGCACCGCCTGTTCGGCCACCTCGATGTGGACGACCTCGACAATCACCGCCGCTTCAGCGCGAACAAGGCCTACGGCGATGCGAAGCTCGCGAACGTGCTGTTCGCCAAGAGCCTGCACACGAAGTTCCACGCCGACGGGCTGAGTGCGGTCGCGTTCCACCCCGGCACCGTGCAGACGAACTTCGCTTCGGACTCGTCGAGCATCATGCGCCTGCTCTACCGCACACCGCTCAAGCACCTCATGCTCATCGGTGCCGACAAGGGGGGCGCGACCCTGCGCTGGTTCATCGAGGGCACCCCCGATGAGACATGGTTCTCCGGCGCCTACTACGACGAGCGTCAGCTGACCGCGAAGGTCAATCCGCAGGTGGACGACGCGGCCCTGGCCGAGGCGCTCTGGCAGCGCAGCGCCGAGCTCGTCGGCATCTCCTCCACCTAGTCCCGCCTGCTCCCGCCGCCTCGCTCCGGCACCTCTCCCGCCGCCTCCCCCGCAGGTGAGATTCGCCCTTCTCGCGCCCGGTCCACCGAATCGCCCATATACTTGCCACGGAAAGTAAGTCAGTGCTCGTGGAAAGGAAGCGCCGTGGACCTGCATCGACTCTTCGATGATGTGATCCGCTTCGAGATGGAGATCTGGGAGGCGGTCGACCGACGTCTCCGCGCCGAGCATTCCCTGCCGCTGAGCTGGTTCGAGCCCATGCGGGCCATCGACCGGATCGAGAACTGCCGGGCTTCCGACATCGCGACCGAGCTCTCGATCACCGAGGGCGGCACCAGCAAGCTGGTCGCTCGCATCGAAGCAGCGGGCTATTGCGAGCGCACACCGAACCCCGACGACCGGCGGGCCTCGTTCATCACGCTCACGCCGGCGGGCGAGGACATGTTGACGATCGCGACCCAGACCTTCGGCAGAGAACTGGAGCCGTGGTTCCAGAGCGTCTCCGCCGACGACCTTCAGCACTTCGCCACCACTCTCGCCACCCTTCGGGTGCGCAAGCCCATACCGACGACAGGAGTCACCCCATGACCGAGATGATGCGCGCGATCGTGCTCGACGCACCCGGCCCCGTTGAGGCCCTCACCATCCGCGAGCTGCCGATCCCGACACCGAGTGAGGGCTGGGTGCTGATCCAGGTGAAGGCGTTCGGCTTGAACCGCTCCGAACTCCACACCCGACTCGGCCTGGCGGAGGGCGTCACCTTTCCCCGCGTGCTCGGCATCGAGGCGACCGGAGTCGTCGTCGAGGCGCCCGGGGGCGAATTCACCCCCGGCCAGCAGGTCGTGGCGGTGATGGGCGGGATGGGACGCGCGTACGACGGCGGATACGCGGAGTACACCTGCGTTCCCGCGACCCAGGTGATCGCTTTCGAGAGCGACCTCGACTGGGGCACCCTCGGCGCCCTGCCCGAGATGCTGCAGACCTCGTACGGGTCGCTCACCGTGGGGCTCGACGCCCAGCCGGGCCAGTCGATCCTGATCCGCGGCGGCACCTCGTCGATCGGGATGGCGACCGCGGTGCTCGCGAAGCAGCGCGGGATGACGGTCTTCTCGACCACACGCAACCCCCGCAAGGCCGAGGCGCTCACCCGCATCGGCGTCGACCACGTGCTCATCGACGACGGCGACGTGCAGGCGCAGGTCAGAGCGATCCTGCCCGAGGGCGTGGACACGGCTCTCGAGCTGGTCGGCACGCCGACCCTGCCGGACACCCTCCGCTCGACCCGCGTGCACGGCGTGGTCTGCTTCACCGGGATGCTCTCGAACGAGTGGACCGTGAAGGACTTCTACCCCATCGAGTACATCCCCCGCGGCGTGCGCCTCAGCGCTTACGGCGGAGGCGCGGCCGACCTGCCGCCGGCTGTGCTCCAGGGCTTCCTCGATGCGGTCGCGGCCGGCGAGGCCACCGTGCCGATCGACCGGGTCTATGCCTTCGACCAGATCGCCGAGGCGCACACCGCGATGGAACAGGGCACCGCCGTCGGCAAGCTGGTCGTCGTCACCGGCCTCTGACCCGACACCCCCACACCCCACACCCCACACCCCGCCGAGTGCACGGGTTCTCGCCGAGTGCACGGCTTCTTCACGTCGAGAAGCCGTGCACTCGGCAGCATCCCGTGCGCTCGGCGGCATCCGCGGCACTCGCGCCAGCAAGCGCGCCCGGCTCAGACCCTCAGGTTCGCCGAGTCGACGACGCGCGGGCCCTCGGCGGGGAAGGCCGTGCGCGTGACGCCCGACTCGACGTTGCCGGTGTGCACCAACGTGGACGAGGCGCCGAACGCGGCATCCGCCAGCTCCAGCGCCCCGCCCTCGAAGCGGTTGCCGACCGCGCGGTAGTGAGTCGCGCCCTTCGTGACCGCGACGTGCGTCGTCGCCCCCTCCGCGCGGAAGGTGCTGTCGGAGAGCGTCAGATGCAGCTCGCCGTCGCCGGTCCGGGAGACGCCGGTGCCGCCCTTGACCGCCACGTCCGATCCCGCGATCTCCACGGCCTGCCGCTCTCCTCTGGCCGCGGCGATACGGGCGTTGCGGAGTGTCGATCCCTCGAACCGCAGACGCTCCGACGACGAGGCGATCGGCGCGGCATCGTCAGCCGCCGTGAGCGTCGATCCCCGGAACGTGACCGCTCCGGCTCCCGCGATCTTCATGCCGCCGACCCGGTCGAGCACCGTGTCGACGAAAGTGACGGGTGTCTTCACCGTGGCGTTGGTGAGTTCTCCCGGCGCGACGAACGTGAAGTGCGAGTCGGCGATCACCGTCGGCCGTGCGGAATTGTCGGACGCCTGCGTGATCACGAGGGTGTCGGATGCCGTGCACCCGCGCAGCTGCGCGCCGTCGGCGTTGATCCACAGCATGCCGGAGCCGGCGAGCGAGGGCTTGCCGATCACCTGCACGTCTTCGAGCGTGAGGTCGGTGATGCGCACACGGGCGACGAACCACGAGCACACGTGCTTGCGCACCGTGATGCGCTTGGCCGCCGAGCCCCAGGCCGCACCGGAGTTCGCGAACGTCATGAGACCGGAATTGCCGGTGTACGTGAGGTCGTGCTCGTACTGCCCGTGGGTGACGAACGGACCCTGGTCGTCACCGTCGCCGTGGCAGTTCTCGACCAGGCAGTAGGCGCTCGCGGTGAAGTCGTTCAGGTGCCGGGCGTTCGCGGTGTGGCAGTTGGCGACGTATCCGTAGAGGCAGTAGATCTGCTGCGTCAGGTAGCCGGCCCCACCCCAGGTGACCGAGGTCGGGTTCTTGAGCGTGCAGCTCACGGTCGAATAGTAGGTGTTCCACCGGCGCTGGATGAGCGGCCAGAAGGTCCCCGTGCCGTCGATGTGGTCGACGTCGCAGCGCACCGCGTACTCGAACGCCAGCGGGTGCGATCCCGTGTACTCGTCGGTACCGGTGCCGAGGAACTTCAGGTTCGACACCGTCACGTCCTGCACCGGCACGACCCGGCGCCAGGTCATCGTGCGATCCTTGCCCAGCGGCCAGCCGTTCTTGTAGTTGATGCGGATGTGCGTGCCGTCCACGATCTGCGTGACCTGCACCATGCGCTGCAGCTCGCGCTCCCAACGACCCGACAGCGCGTTCACCTCGGCCGCGTACCAATCGCCGACAGCGAAGAACGACGAATCGGCGACCGGGAAGATGTCGCCGAGATCCGGCACCACCTCGCCGAGCTTCGCCTCCTGCACCGCATCGGTCACCTCGCCGCGGAAGAACATGACCGCCGCGAACGGATCGTCTTTGCCGGCGTTCTCGATGCCGACCGTGGTCATGAGGTGTCCCCCGAAGTCGAAGGCGATGTTCGACCGTGAGAACGTGTGGCGGCGCACGAAGTTGAGGGGGCTGTGCCCCTCGATGCGGTGGATGCTCGCGTCGTTCACCATGGCGTCGAGGGCGTCGTCGGCGTTCACGCTCGCATCCATGATCCCGAACATCCGGAAGTCCACGACCCCGCCGTGCACGAGCAGCCACGCTCCGCCCTTCGGGGCCGCCAGCACGGTGCCGCCGTTGGCCGCCGGAGCGTCCTTCTTCACGAAGCGGTACAGCCCGGCACCCCCGTCGCCGGCTGCGGCGTAACCGGTCGTGCGGACCAGATCACCGTCCTTGCCCTTGCGCTTCACGAGCGCGGTCGCCGTGCCGCCGTTCGCCACCGACGACGATCCCGAATCGCCCTGCGTCACGATCGGGCCGGCAGCCTGCGCCGGAGTCTGCGCGCTGACCGCCGCCACGCCTCCGATCGCCGCCGCGCCGAAGCCGGCGAGCAGCATGCGCCTGCTGCGCAGGGTCGCGGTCGGGCTCTCGAGAGCGGCCGTCTCCTTCTGGGTCGTGCTCACCTTCTGGGTCATGCTCATCCTCCTTGCGGCGTCATCGCCGCGGTCAGGCGTCCGGTCCTTCGGCCGGGCCGCATCATCCGATCGATCCCCCGTCCCCAGCGCTTCTCCGAGCGAGGCGCTCAGAAGTAGTCGCCCGCCGTGAAATGGCGGATGCCGTCGAGCCGCGGCGCACGCCGCAGCGCACGGATCATCCCGGTGCGGTCGTCCTGCCGCACAGCCTCGGGGGCAAAGGCGCGGAGCGCGCGATCCTCCTCCGGCAGGGCGGGAACGGCGAGCTCGCACGATGTCACCCCGGCGGAGTGCCAGTCGACGGCGATGGCGGAGAGCAGCTCATCGCGCGCCTCGTCGCCGTCCATTCCCGGGAGCACAGCGCTCTCCAGGAGCGTGCCGATCCCGCCGCGACGCTCGGCGACCGCGTAGCCGAGCACCGTCGACCCCTCGGTCCGGCAGTACAGCGTCGCACCCCGCATCCGCACCTCCGCCATCGCCCTGTCGCGGTCACCACGCACCGGGGCGAGCACGACCCTGCCCGCACGTGAGCACTCGTAGACCTCGCACAGCGGGCGGAAGCTCCCGAGTCCGACGGTCGCGCGCTCGACTCGCGCATCGGTCCCGGCCGACACGGGTGCCGTCCAGGAGCCGGCCAGAGTGCGCGCCATGGAGAAGGTGTCGAAGCCGCTGGACCGATACACCTCCGGGGTGCCGGTGAACAGCAATGCCCAGTCGGCGTCGCCGCCCGTCTGCAGGGTCGCCGCCACGAGTCGACGGGCGAGGCCCTGTCCTCGCGCCCGCTCGGCCACCGCGACGCTGCCGATCGCGTGCACCTCGGCGACGCCATCGGACTCGCGCAGCTGCTTGGGCAGACCGTAGATCGAACCGCACAGGCCGCCATCGTCCTCGGCGACGAGTGTGTGCGCGAGCCGCTCCTGATCGATGAGCCACTGGTCGGGGGCGAGCGGCGGCGTGAACGCCTGCGCCCACAGCGCGGTGAGCGCGGTCTGATCCTCGGCCCGAGCCGCACGGATGAGCGGTGCACTCATGCGTCGCTCCGGGCGATCTCGGCCGCGCGGACCGTGTTCGCCACGACCACCCGCGACTCGCTCCAGGGAGCCACGGTCGCCCCGCGCGGTGCCGCATCGAGCAACGCGTGGATCAGGTCACGGAACCCCAGCGTCTCGTTCGGCCCCTCACCCTGATCGCCCACCGCGTCCTGATCGCCGTCCACGTCGAGCGAGACCGAACGGATACCGGCGGCCGTCACCGCCTCCGCTCCGTACGCATCCGCGCCCGGCGTCCCCGTGACGAGCACCTGCACCGGCACTTCGCGCTCCGCGCCGGGAACCCGCAGCAGACCCTCGATGCCCGCAGCATCCTCCGACGCGGTCGTCGATCCGGGGCGCGTGCGCGTCCAGCCGGATCCCGAGACGAGAGCCGCCCCGGGCAGCAGCACATCGACCATCTCCCAGGCGTGCACCCCGACCGTCACGGCCGTACCGCCACCGCGCCGCGGGTCGTCCTGCCACGCCCGGTCCGGCAGTTGGAAGGCGGCATTGTCGTGCTGTGCGTGCACGCGGAGCGCGAGCACATCCTCGCCCCCGATCTGCCCGGCCAGCGCGACGAGCGCCGGAGCGAAGCGCAGGACGGAGCTCGTGCCGACGGGGGTCGACGATGCCGTCAGCACGCGGTCGATCTCGGCGAATCGAGCCCCGGTGGGGGCGATCACCTTGTTCACGAACACCGGAGCGTCTCGGCTGCCGAGCAGGTGCAGAAAGCCCCGGACCTCGTGCGGGCGCGGTGTCGCGATGACCAGGTCGGGACGCAGCGCCGTCAGCAGATCGAGCGAGGCCACCGCCGCGCCACCGAAACGCAGGGCGAACTCCTCGGCCGCCCCCGCATCCGCATCGTGCACCCCGACGACTTCGGCACCGAGCGCGCGAACGTTCGCGGCGTCGCTGTAGGGGTGCGAGTGCGCGAGTCCGGCGAAGGCCACACGCAGCGGGGTGCCGGTCATGCCATCGACGACAGCTGGTCGCGGGAGACGGCGTGCGCGAGGGGACGCCCCGCGGCGAAGGCCTCGACCTCGTCGGCGACGATCCGCCCCTGACGCCGTCGTCCCTGGGTCGTCCCGGCGGCGCGGTGCGGGGTGACCAGCACTCCGGGAAGCGCGCGGAACGGGCTGTCCGCGGCGAGCGGCTCCTCGTCGAACACGTCGATCGCGGCGCCCAGCCGTCCCCGCTGCAGCTCGTCGATCAGCGCCGCCTCATCGACGATCCAGGAGCGCGCGGTGTTCACGAGCCCGGCTCCGTCACGCATGAGGGCGAGCTCGCGGCGACCGATCAGGTGGTGGGTCTCCGGCAGCGTGGGAGCGTGCACGGCGACGATCTGCGCGCGCTGCAGCGCTTCGTCGAGCGACAGAAGCTCCGCCCCCAGTGCTGCAGCGGCGGCGGCATCGATCGTCGGGTCGACCAGCAGCGGCTCGGCGCCGAGCACCCGGATCAGTTCGAGGTAGGCCCGCCCGGTGCGGGACGCCCCGATCACCGCGATGGGGGTGCCGAGGATCTCGCGCTGCACGCCCACGGCATCCGCGTCGTACCAGCCGTCGCCGGCGCGCAGGGCGTTGTGCATCTCGGGCACCCGGTGCAGCAGGGCGAGCGTGAACGTGAGCGACACCTCGGCGACCGGCCGCGCCATGCCCGCACCCGCCTGGGTCACGACGACACCGCGGTCGAACAGCTCATCGGTCGCGAAGGGCTTGATCGTCGCACCGGTGTGTGCGATCAGCTCGAGCTTCGGCAGCGCCGCGAGCACTGCCGCGTCGAAGGGGCCGACGCCCCAGCTCGTGATCACGACGCGTGCGGCGCCGAGCTCTGCCTCTGCGAGTCGATCGACCCGTGCGAACCCGCCGCCCAGACCCGCGGCGACCGCACGGAGGCGTTCGGCATCCGCGTCGGAGAAGAACTCCGTGAAGAGCTCCTCCGAGACGACCGCGACCACGGTCGGCGCACTCATGCCCACGCTCATCTCGACACTCACCGCAACACTCACCTCAACCAGGTCTCGAGGTTCTCGGCGATGAAGGCGTCGTCGTTCAGATCGGGATACGCGAGACGCACCCGCGCGATCTCCTCCGCCTGCCCCGGCGAGAGACCCTCGGCGGGGTCGAGGCACCAGGTGCCATCGAGCAGCCCCTGCTGGCGGAGCATCTCATGCACGCCGGCGATGACGCCGTGGAAATCGTTGCCCGGATCGAACACCGCCTGGTTCACGTCGACCATGTCGGAGGCGATGAGGCCCAGCTCGCGGTAGGCGTCCTCGTCTCCCCCCATCGCCCGCTGCGCGCGTTCGAGCAGCGAGACGGCGGCACGTGTGCCCACGGCCCACTGGCCGAGCAGCCCACCGACGAACCGCAGGGTGCGCGGACCGGTCGGCGAATCCACGTGGAACTCGGAGAGCAGGTCGGCCACGATCGCGTCGTCGTTGCCGGTGTAGAGAGCGATCTCGTCGGCACGGCCGGAGGCGGCGACCCCGCGCACCAGCTCCAGCGTGCGGTAGCGGTCGAAGGGAGCGGCCTTGACGGCGACGACGGCCGGGATCGAGGCGAACTCGCGCCAGAAGTCGCGATCGAGCACAGGTCCACCGATCGCCGTCTGCAGGTAGAAGCCGACCACCGGCAGCACCTCGCCCACCGCGCGGGCGCGTTCGAGCAGAGCCCGCTCGTCGGCACCGGCGACGCGAGGGCTCACGAGCACGGCGTCGTAGCCCAGGTCGCGGGCGAGCTCCGCTTCGGCGACCGCCTGGGTCGTGCCACCGGCGACACCGGCGATGCGCACCACGTCGGCATCCGCGCGGGCATCCAGCTCCTCCGCGGCGAGCGCGAGGACCGGTTCGAACAGGGCGTGCTCCGGATCGCGGATCTCGAACTGGGTCGTGTGCACCCCGACCGCGATGCCTCCGGCCCCGGCGTCGAGGTAGTAGCGGGTGAGGGCCCGCTGGCGGCGCTCGTCGATGCGTCGTTCGGCGGTGAGCGCGAGCGGGTGCGCGGGGATCACGGCGCCGCGGGCGAGGGTGGCGGCGGCCTCCGGGCGCAGAGGGGGAACGGTCATCAGAACTTCCCGTCCCGCACGGCCCACTTGGTCGGCTTGGCGATCATCGGCAGCTCCTTCTCGATCCAGTCGGCCTGGAGGCCGATCAGGGTCTCGGCCGAGACGGCCGGGTAGCCGAACAGTGCCATGCAGCGGCGGGCGTCGCTGAGCAGCGCGGTGGGCTGCGGCTCGTCGACGATCTCGACCTCGCGGTCGAACAGGGTGCCGAAGCGGCGGGCGATCGATTCGACGCTCAGCAGTTCGGGCCCGGTGAGGTTGATCGTGAAGGGGGCGGTCGAGGCGTGCACGAGGCTGCGCAGCACGACCTCGTTCGCGTAACCCTGCCAGATCACGTTGACGTTGGCGGTGGCGACCGACACGGGCTGTCCCGCATGCACGGCGCTGCCGATGTCGGCGAGCACGCCGTAGCGCAGGTCGACGGCGTAGTTCAGGCGGATGATCGCGACCCTGGTGCCGCGCTCCTGCGCCCCGAACTCGAAGACGCGCTCACGTCCCAGGCACGACTGCGCATACTCGCCGATGGGTGCGGGCTGCACCTCTTCAGACGCTCCACCCGAAGCCGCAGGAAGGAACGGGTAGACGTTGCCGGTCGAGAGCACCGAGATCGCGCTGTCGCGGTAGCGGCGGGCGACGCGGTCGGGCAGCGCGGCGTTGACTTCCCACGCCCACGACGCGTTGGTCGCGGCGCCGAACTTCGCACCGACCATGAACACCACGTTCGGGGCATCCGGGAGGGATGCGAAGTCGTCGTTCTCGATCAGGTCGAACGGGACGACCTTCACCCCGGCGCTCTCCAGGCGCTCGCGGATCGCGGCGTCTCCGAAGCGGGAGACGGCGTAGACCGTGTCGCCCTGGCGTCCGGCGGCATCCATCCCGCGGCGCGCGAGCATCGCCAGGGTCGGACCCATCTTGCCGCCGGCGCCGAGGATCACGAGGTCGCCCGCACCGCGTGCGAGATCGGCGATCAGCGCGGCGCTCGGTGTCGCGAGCGCCTCCTCGAGTTCCGCCTCGGAAGTGAACTGGTGCTGAGTCATGTGGTGCTTTCCCTTCTTCTCAGCCCTTGATGCCCGTACCGGCCACGCCCTCCTGCACGTACCGCTGAGCGATGAGGTACGCGAGGAAGATGGGCAGCAGTGCCACGACGGATCCGGCGAGCATGGTGCTCAGCGGCACGTTCTGCTGCTGCAGCGACGAGATGCCGACGGTGAGTGTGAACATCGCGTTGGACTTCGCGATGATGAGCGGCCACAGGAAGTCGTTCCAGTGCCACAGGAAGACGAAGATGCCGAGCGTCGCCAGGATCGGCTTGCACAGCGGCAGCACGATCCGCAGGAAGATGCGGAACTCCCCGGCGCCGTCGATGCGTGCGGCCTCGAACAGCTCGTCCGGCAGCCCCTGGATGAACTGCCGCATCAGGAACACGGCCTGTGCGTTCGCGAGCGACGGCAGGATCAGGCCCCAGTACGTGTCGACGCCACCGAGGTTCGCCATCAGGATGAACGTCGGGATGAGGGTGACATGGAACGGCACCATCACCATCGCGAGGAACGACCAGAACATCACCTCCTTGCCGCGGAAGCGCTTCTTGGCGAACGCGTAGCCGGCGAGCGCCGAGAGGAAAAGCACCGCGACGACCGAGACGAGCGAGTAGATGAGGGTGTTGCCGAGCCAGCCGAGGATGTTCTGCCCGGCGAGCACCTGCTCGTAGGCGTCGAACGAGATGTCCTGGAAAGGCAGCAGGGAACCCGGGAGCTCGACGACCATGCCGGGCTTCAGGCTCAGCACGACCATCGCGTAGAAGGGGAAGAAGCTGAGGATGCCGGCCAGGCTCAGCCAGATCCATCGCCCCACGATCCCCCAGCCGGTGGGCTGCAGCGCGCGGTAGGCGCGGCGCTGCTTCGTCGACGTCTTCGGCGGCGTCGCCGGGGTCTGGGTCGGCGGCTGCAACAGAGCGGTCATTTCTGCTTTCCGATCACCAGGCGCTGGATGAGCGCGACGACGAGGGTCATGACGAACAGGGCCACACCGATCGCGGCCGCGTAGCCGTAGTCGAAGTAGCGGAAGCCCTGGTCGTAGAGCATGTAGACGAGCGAGTAGCTGGCGTTCGCCGGCCCGCCCTGGGTCATCACGTAGATGACGTCGAACACCTGGAACGCGGCGGTCGTCTCGATCACCGCCAGGAAGAAGAACGTCGGCCGCAGCACCGGGAGGATCACGTAGCGGAAGCGCTGCCAGGCGTTGGCGCCGTCCATCAGCGCCGCCTCTTCGAGCTCGCGCGGCACGTCCTGCAGCGCGGCGATGAGGATCATCATCCCGTAGCCGAATCGCGACCAGACGCCGACGACGACGATCGCGGGGATCACCAGGACGGTGCTGCCGAGCCAGGATCCGCCGAGACCGAGGGGCGCCATCAGCGCCGACCAGGGTCCGTTCGCGGAGAAGATCCAGACGAAGATCGACCCGGCCAGCACGAGCGAGGTGATGACGGGGAGGAAGAAGATCGAGCGGAAGAAGCGTGCGCCGCGGAAGGCCCGACGCACGCCGAGGGCCATCACGGTCGAGAGCACCAGCGCGATCGGCACGGCGCACACCGTGTAGATGAGCGTGGTGCCCATCGCCCGCCAGAACAGCGGGTCGGCGATCATGCGCTGGAAGTGGTCGAGACCCCGCCACGAGATCTCACCGGTGATGTCGTAGTCGAAGAAGCTCAGCGCGACTCCGGCGATGCTCGGGCCGAAGCGGAAGGCGATGAACAGGAGGAAGGCGGGGAGCACGAACAGGAACGCGATCCGCGCCTCTCGTCGTGCGAGCACCCGCGTGACCCGCCCTGCGGGCTTCTTCGCCGTGGTTGCCGTCGTCATCAGTGGTACCTCACGTGGGGGGAGTGAAGGGGTGCGGGGGCGTGCGGAGTTCGGGCTCCGCACGCCCCCGAGGTGTTACTTCTTGACCAGCGGCGCCGCGGCGGTCGCGGCATCCTTCAATGCGTCCTCCGGCGACTTGTCGCCGAGGAGCGCTGCCTGGATCTCCGGGGCGAGCACGCCCATCAGCGCACGGGACGAGGCGTTGAGCTCGCCGACCGTGGTGTCGGGAACATACTTCTCGACCTCGCCGAGCAGCGGGTCGTCCGCGTACAGCGGCTCGGTGGTGCTGAGTGCGGAGAAGTAGCCGGCGGCCTTGAGGTACGGCTCGACGACGTCGGCGCCGGTGGCGTACTCGACGAACTTCGCCGCCGCGTCCTGCGCCTTGGAGCCCTTGAGCACCGAGAGCGATCCGACCGTGCCGTAGGCCACGGACTCCTTCTCGGTCAGCGGCGCCATGACCTTGACGTTCTCCTCGCCCCAGAAGGGCACGACCTCGTTGACCGCGTTGTTCCACGTGCACGCGACCTTGCCCTGGGCGACGGCGGTCTGCTCGAGCGGGACGTTGGTGGTGAGCGCCTCGGGGTCGAGAGCACCCGCCTCGGCCAGGTCGGTGAGGAAGGTGAGCGCCTGCACGCCTTCCTTGCTGTCGAAGCCGACGTCGCCGTCCTTCGTGTAGACCTCGCCACCGGCCTGCCACAGCAGCGGGTAGTAGGTGAGGTTGAGGGTGTTCTCCGCGGATGCCGGGTAGTTCAGGGCGTACATGCCCTTCTCGGTGAACCGGGGGGCCATCGCGGTGACGTCGTCCCAGGTCTCGGGGTACTCGGTGACGCCCGCGGCCTCGAACGCGGCGGCGTTGCAGATGAGCGGCTGCGCGCTGGTGAGGATCGGGGCTCCGAGGATGTCGCCGTCGAGCGTGACCGACTTCTTCACGTTGGGCAGCAGGTCGTCCTGACGCTCCGCGCTCAGCAGGTCGTTGAGCGGGGCGATCGACTTCTGGTACGCCGCGAGCTGATCGGGGATCAGGTAGACCACGTCGGGCCCCTTGCCTGCCGCGATCGCGGTCTGGAGAGCCTCGTCGCGGTTCGCCCACGGGAAGATCTCGTACTTCACGTTGATGTTCTCGTTCTGCTTCTCGAAGTCGGCGATCGTCGAGTCCCAGAAGTCCTTGTGCACCGCCTCGTCGGCGATGACCGGGTAGAGCCAGACGGTGATGTCCTGCTCTCCCTCTGCGGTGTTGCCTCCGCCGGCCGAACATCCGGCCAACAGGGTGGCGGCCGCGATTCCCGCGACGACGCCGGTGATCTTGCTGACGCGCATGGTGCTCCTTTGCTTATACCGTGCTGAGTACGGTTCATTATGACACTGCAATGGGATAATTCGTCAAGTACAAGTTCTCAGAGCCATGTTTCCGCCGTTTTTCCCGTTCGAGAACATCAAAGCTTGATCTGAGAATCGGGTGTGCTAATTTGATCGCACCCGACGACGGAGATGAGGAAGGGACCGCACATGGCCGTGAACAGCCCGCTCTCGATCGTCGCGCGATCCGCTCTGCAGCTGCGCGACTCGGGGCCCGCGACCGTGAACGATCTGTCCCGCTCGCTCGAGATCTCGCGCACGTCGGTCGAGAACGCGGTGACCGTGCTGGCCGACTCGGGCCTGATCGTCGACGCCCCCGCCCAGAACGGCGGCGGTGCCGGTCGCCCCGCCCGTCGCTATTCGTTCCACGGTGCCGCCGGGACCGTCGTGGGCGTCGACATCGGTGTCGCGAGCGTTCGCGTCGTGCTCGCCGATCTGTCAGGGGTCGTGATCGCGCAGCGCAGCTACTCCGGTGTGGCCGAGCAGCTCGACGGCGCAGCCAAGCTCGCGGCCGTGATCGACGACGTGCGCCGCACCCTCTCGGTCGTGTCGATCCCCGCATCGAAGGTACGAGCGGTCGGGGTCTCGCTCCCCGGCATCGTCGACGATGCGGGACGCGTGACCACCTCGGTCGTGATCCCGGAATGGTCGGGCATCGACATCGGCTCGCAGCTCCGGCACGCGTTCGGCTGCCCCGTCGCGGTCGACAACGGGGTGCGGCTCGCGGCCGTCGCCGAGCACCATCTCGGGGTCGCGCAGCTCGTCGACGACGTGATCTACCTGTCCGTCGGCAACCGGATCGCGATGGGACTGATCCTCGGTGGACGACCGCGCCGCGGCATCCACAACGCCGCGGGCGACATCGGCCGCCTCGCCTTCCGCGGGCTGAACACCGAGACGGGCCAGATCACGTGGCGCACCGCCCCGACCGCCGCCGAGGTGTTCGCTCTGGTCCGAGGGGGCGATCACGCCGCGCAGCAGGAGCTCGACGCCTTCATCGACGAGCTCGCGCACGGCATCGCCACCCTGACCATGACGGTCGACCCCGCCATGATCGTGATCGGCGGCGGGCTCTCCGCCGCGCACGAGCAGCTGCTCGATCCGCTCCGGGCGGCCCTGCCCGGCCACCTGGGCCTGCCCTTCCAGGTGCCGATCGCCGAAGCACGGCTGGGCGCCGAAGCCGCCGCGCACGGAGCCGTCGTGCATGCGTTCCAACGGCACGCCGCCGAGATCTACGGCATCGAGGACATGCCGGCGCCGCCCATCACCCCGCGGCCGCTCGAACCGGTGGGGGCGGAAGACCCCGTCATCGACACAACCGAGGAGAAGCAGTGAGCACGTTGAAGGTCGGACTCATCGGCGCGGGCGGCATCTCCCGCGTGCATGCCGACGCCTGGCGGGCGCTCGGGGCGGAGGGGTACGTCACCTCTCTCGTCGGAGCGGAGGAGATCGCCGAGGAGTACGGATTCGAGCTCGTGCCCGACGTCGACACCCTCATCGGGCTGGTCGACATCGTCGACATCGTGACCCCCAGCAGCACCCACGCCGACTTCGCGCAGCGCGCCATCGCCCGGGGACTCGACGTGATCTGCGAGAAGCCGCTCGCGGCGACGGCCGAAGCCGCGGCGACCGTGGCCCGATCCGCCGAAGAGGCCGGGGTACGGCTCTTCCCGGCCCACGTCGTGCGGTACATGGGCGAATACGCCCAGATCAAGGCCGGCATCGACGCCGGTCGCATCGGCACGCTCGCCGTGCAGCGGTTCAGCCGTGCCGGCTCCGCCCCGCAGACGCCGTGGTTCTTCTCCGAACGCGCGGGCGGGGGCGTCATCCGCGACCTGATGATCCACGACATCGACCAGGCCGTCTGGTTCGCCGGTCCCGTCGCGAGCGTCTACGCAGTGCAGAACCCGCCGACGATCGACGACCGCGTTCCCGCCCCCGTCACGTCGCACGTGGTGCTCACGCACCGCAGCGGCGTCATCAGCCACATCCACGGCAGCTGGGTCGCTCCGGGCATGCCGTTCCGCACGAGCGTCGAGGTGTCGGGCTCCGAGGGGCGCCTCCGCTACGACAGCGCCGAGGACCATGCGCTGCGCACCGACGCCGTGCTCCCTGCGGGCGACGCCGACTACCTGCCGCCGATGTCTCCGCAGGAGAGTCCGTACTACGCCGAGATCGCCGACTTCGTCGCCGCGCTGCGCGAGGGGCGGGAGGCGAGGGTCAGCCCTGCGGACGGCATCGAGGCGGTCGCCGTCGCCGAGGCCGCATACGCGTCGATCGCTTCCGGCGCCCCCGTGGCGCTGTCCGAACACCGCGCTCCTGAACATTTCGCGCCCGATGCCGAGGAGGCCGCCCGATGACCGCTTCCGCCCCGCTGCGCATCGCCGTGCTCTCGTTCGCGCACACGCATGCCCTCAGTTATGTGCACGCGCTGCAGACGATGCCGGGAGTGGAGCTGATCGCGGCCGACCCCGACGGCGCTTCGGCTCCCGACGACGCCCCTCGCGGCGCAGACCTCGCGTCCGAGCTGGGCGTCGCCTACGTCGAGACCTACGACGAAGCCTTCGCCTGGAAACCGGATGCGGTCGTGATCGCCGCCGAGAACTCCCGGCATCGTGCCCTCGTCGAGCGCGCGGCCGCGGCCGGGGTGCACGTACTCTGCGAGAAGCCGCTGGCCACGACGGTCGCCGACGCGATCGCGATGCGCGAGGCGTGCGACCGCGCCGGCGTGATCCTGATGGTCGCCTACCCGGTGCGGTTCGCGCCGAGCGTGCGCGAGGCGATCGCCGAGCTGCGCAGCGGCCGTCTCGGCACGGTCCTCGGCGTCACCGGCATCAACAACGGCAAGCTGCCGCAGGATCGTGCCTGGTTCACCGATCCGGAGCTGGCCGGAGGCGGCGCACTGGTCGACCACGTCGTGCACTGCGCCGACCTGCTCGACGAGCTGCTGGGTGAGCGCGCCCAGTCGGTCCGCGCCGTGTCCAACAGCATCCTGCACGCGCAGAGCGAACTCGACGTCGAGACCGGCGGACTCGTGACCATCCGGTACCCGAGCGGGGTCATCGCCACGATCGACTGCTCCTGGAGCTGGCCGATGAGCTCGGCCACCTGGGGTGGACTCACCCTGCAGGTCGTCGCCGAGCGTGGCACGGTCACGGTCAGTCCCTTCGCCAAGGGGGTCGCCGGGCACGATGCGCACGGCGAGACCTGGAGCCCGGTCGGCGCCGACCTCGACGCGCTGCTGCTCGACGAGTTCGTGCGCGCCGTGAGCGAGGGGCGCCAACCGCAGCCCGACGCCGGCGTGGGCATCCGCACGGTCGAGATCGCCACGGCCGCGCAAGCCTCCGCCGCCCGCGGCGGCGCGGTCATCGCCCTCTGACGCGCCTCGCGACGGACGATAACCACAGCCGCGGACACAGCCGTCACGAGCTCACCCGAACCGAGCGGTGAGCTCGTGAACCTGGTCACGGTTGATCGTGCAGGTCCCGGCGTGCGACAGCACTCCGTCTGGCGTCGTCTACTCCTTGCAGAAGTAGGCGACGTCGGAGGCGAACGCGGTCCCGCGCTCCGCAAGCTCCTGGGATATCTTCGTCGCATCCGTCCCGGCCGGCAGCGCCCTGATATCCACTGCGTACCCGTCCATGGCTGTCGCGTAGTCGGGAGTCAGACCGGAGTCGACATCCTCTTGTCCGCTGATGAACGCCTCACGGATCTTGTCGACCAGCGAAGCCGCAGCTGCGGGGTCGGACTTGACGAGTTCGGAAGCCCTCTCGAGATCAGGCACCACGTCGGCGGCGACCTTCTTGAGAGCCGTGCACATGGCGAGCTCCGCAGTGCTGAGGGTGCTCGCCGACGTGCTCGTCGGTGCCCCCGTGGGCGACCCTGCGGGTGCACCCGAGGAACTGGTGCACGCGGCAAGCAGACCCGCAGCCAGAACCAGTCCACCGAGAGCTGCTGCTGTCTTCGTCTTCATGAGATGACCTCCGGTCCTCGACGTTCGCATCATCCGGATGGACACTCGTTGAGCGTGATGCGTAACGTGTTACGCGATCATCCCTGAACCGGACTATGCATCTGCCGAGGCCGCGAGGGAACGGCCGGTCGGAGCGCTCCCGACCGGCCTTCCTCGACGCTCCCGCCTCGGCCCGCGTCAGCTCACGTGTCCGTTCAGATCAGCTCACGTCGTGGCGAGCCCTACGGCGCCCGCGGAGGACGAGCCCTGCACCGACGGCGATGACCAGCACGGCGCCCACGATGCCGCCGATCGCGACTCCGCCTCCCGTGGTCGCAAGGCCGGCAGCGGGGGGCGGGACCCGGTCGTGCGTGGTCGTGCAGGCGGTGCTGCACCCCGGGCTGGTGACCGTGTTGACCAGGTCACCGTCGCCGCGCGTTCCCACGGTCACCGAATACGTGATCGTGACCACGTCGCCCGCTGCCAGGTCGCCTCTCCACGAGAGCGTCCCCGCGGCCGCGTCGAAGGATGCGGCACCGGCAGAAGCGGAGGCATCACCGTTGTAGGCGGCGTCGTCCAGCACCTCGGCGAGATCATCCTCGAGCACCGCTCCGGGAACGGACGCCAGACCGCGTTGGGTCACCGTGAGCGTGTAGGCGATGACGGAACCCGCCGCCACCGAGCTGCCAGACCTGGGGTCCGACTCCTTGGTCACGATGTAGCCGCCGACCGGTGTCTCCGTGGTGTCCGGAGGGGTGATGACAGGGGGCTTACCCGGGGGCGTGCCTGTCCCCGTCGCCGTGTTGACCACCGCGCCCGCGGCGAGATCGGCCGGCGTGATCGTATAGGGCCGGTCCGCCGTGCACACCACCGACTCCGCCGGGGCGAGCGCGTCCGGATCGCAGGTGATGCCGATACCTGCAGCAGCGAGCCTGTCGTCGTCGATCGTGAGTCCCGTGAGCGGAGTCTCGCCGGTGTTGGTGAGTTCGAACTCCCACGTGATCCGGTCGCCCACATCGTCGTAGCCGTTTCCATTGGCGTCGACGACTCCGGTGACCCTCTTGTCGAGGATCATCCCGGGCACGAGCGGGTCGTTGAACACGGTGCAGACCACGGCGACGCCGGCGATCTGCGGAATCGTGACGCTCCCCGACGGACCGGTGCCGGAGCCGATCGTGGCCCCCGCGGGCCCCTGCGCATCGACGCACTCCCAGCGGGATCCGTAGTCCGCGAGATTCGTCGTTCCCGCGGCGGTCTCGCCGAAGTCGTAGGTGGCGTTCGGCTGCACGATGACCGATCCGGCGGTCTCGGCCGGCGACTGCGTCTGCAGCCCGGGCTCAGCCCCCTCGGTGACCCCGATGCTGCCTGGTCCCGGCACGATGCCGCCGCCGGTGATCGAGAGGGCGAACTGATCGGTGGGCTGCACCCGCCCTGCCACGTTCTTCTGCACCGTCAGGGTCGGCGGCGCACCACAGGTCGCGAAGTCCGTCATGTTCGAGGCGACGGCCCCCGAGACCGGCACGTTCCCGACCAATGCCCCGGTGGTGGCGTTCACCCGGAGGATCGGTCCCGCGCCTCCACCGATGTACACCTCGCCGGTCCCACCGAAGGCGATGGCGGCATAGGTCACACCGGCGACGGGCTCGATCGTCGTGAGCAGCGACGAGGTGAGTGCGGAGTTCGACCCCGTCGAGGGGATCGAACCGTCGACGCGGATCAGCGCACCACCGGTCGGTGTGCTGCCCACGATGTACATCTGACCGAGGGTGTCGAACGCGAAGTCGCTGTTGGTGAGCGCGATGCCGTCGGGCAGACGGATCGTCGAGGCGACGCCTCGATTCGTGTTCGTCACGGGGTCGTAGACGGCGATCTGGTACTCGGTGCCGCCGGCGCCGATGCCCCCGTAGTAGTAGAGCCCGCTCGTCGGGCTCACCGCCCCGCCGACGGCCGAGTAGCCCGTGAGCACCTGGGCCGGTGTGGAGTCGAAGGAGTCGGTCGCGAGCGTGTAGTCGTACACGGTCCCCGCCTTGGTGAACAGGAAGTTCCCCCCTCCCGGCGCGATGCCCAGCTGATTGACGACGTTGTCACCGGGAAGGTCGACCAGCGCGGTCGCCGCCCCCGTCGTCGCATCGATCTGCCAGAGATCGCCGTCACCCGCACCCTGGTTGGTGACGTAGACCGTCGACCCCGTGCACTGCAGGACCGGCGCCGCCTGAGCGGCGGGTGCGGTGGCGATGGAGGCCCCGACGAGCCCGGCCGACACCATCAGCACGGCGGCGATCCCACCCCACAGACCGCAGGCTCGAGGACGACTGAGGGCAGCGGACATGGAGTCTCCTTCGTGCGGCGCATCGTCCGCACACACCGGGCGCACGAAGAGGCTGCGCCGGGAGCGGACGGATCGATGCGGAAAGGGGCGACGCCGGACTCTCCGCATCGCTTCGAGGTCCGATGCTACTAGCAGGTAACGTGCTACTCCACCTCTCGGCGAGCAGAATACTGCTCTGATCGGGGCAGGAGCGCGACCGGGAAGCCTCACAGCAGACAGGAGTATGCTGACGTGTTGGGTCGTTCGGCCCGAAGAGTCCCGAAAGGCGGTGATGGCGATGTCCGGTGATAGTTACGACGCCGCCTTCGCTGCGTCGCGACTCCCTGCGCTCGCGCGTTGACCTTCCGGTCCGCTTTCGCACGTCCTTCTCCGCAGCCGTCGGCGGCGTCATCCGCCCCCCTGACGAACCCGCGCACGGAGCTCTCTGCTGCCGTGCACCTGCGAGAACGGAGCCGCATCATGGCGCTCATCGACAACGGCGTGTACGTCCACGGACGTCGCGTGGAGACCCCCAAGAACCTGGACGAGACCTACCGGATGCTGGACGCCGCCGGTGGCATCGCGTGGATCGGCCTGTACCGGCCCAGCCCCGAAGAGGTGGCGTCCGTCGCGCGCGAGTTCGACCTGCATCCCCTCGCGGTCGAGGATGCGCTCTCAGGCCACCAGCGCTCGAAGGTGGAGCGCTACGGCGACACCCTGTTCGCGGTGCTGCGTCCGGCTCGCTACCGCGACGAGCAGGAGTCGATCGAGTTCGGCGAGCTGCACCTGTTCGTCGGCCCCGACTTCGTGGTGACGATCCGGCACGCCGAGTCGCCCAACCTCGCCGCCGTGCGCGCACGCATGGAGGCGAACCCCGAACTGCTCGCGATGGGGCCGGAGGCCGTGCTCTACGCGATCCTCGATGAGGTCGTCGACGGCTACGAGCCGATCGTGGCGGGTCTGCTGAACGACATCGACGAGATCGAGGACCAGCTCTTCGGCGACGGCGACGACGACAGCGCGCTCTCCCGCCGCATCTACGAGCTGTCCCGCGAGGTCATCAACTTCCAGCGCGCCGTGCACCCGCTGAACGGGATGCTGGAGTGGCTGCGTCGGGGATCGGCGAAGTACCGCATCGACGAGGAGCTGCAGCGTTCGCTGCGCGACGTGCTCGACCACACGATCCGCGTCAACGAGAAGATCGACTCGTTCCGGGCGATCCTCGAGAACGCGCTCACCGTGCACTCCGCGCTGGTCGCACGCCGCCAGACCGAAGCCGGGCTCGCGCAGAACGACGAGATCAAGAAGATCTCCTCCTGGGCGGCGATCATCTTCGCCCCGACGCTGGTCGGCACGGTGTACGGGATGAACTTCGACGTGATGCCCGAGCTGCACTGGGCCTTCGGCTACCCGATGGCCATCGGCGCGATGGTCGCGTTCGCCGTCGGCCTGTTCGGGGTGTTCAAGTACAAGAAGTGGCTCTGACCCGACGGCCTCACCCGAGTGGCTCACCGGTGCTGATGAAGCGGGGGTCGTTGCGCCGGGCGAAGCTCCGGGCGCTCTGCGCCGACAGGGCGAGCAGCACGAGGATGTCGAGCGCGACGCTCGCGAGCGAGGTGCGGAACGTGACGGGGATGCCGGCGTTCCACCAGTCGAGGAAGACGACGATGATGCTGAGCGAGGCGAAGCTCATCGCCACGATGCGGGCCCAGTTCGACCCGGCGAACACCAGGCCGGCGAGCACACCGTAGAACAGGTACCAGACGCCGAGCGCGCTGAACCCGACGATGAGGAGGACGTCGGCGACATCCGGCGGAACCAGCACGGTTCCGTCGCCGGTGGAGAAGATCTCCTCCCTGATCGCTGTCCAGTTCAGCACGTAGACGAGGATCGAGACGAACCCCCAGATCACCCGGAGCGACATCAGCACCGTGCCGAGGCCGGTGGCCAGAGGACGCTTCACGACAGACCCCGCAGCTCGGTGACCGGCGCCTCCTCGACGGCCTCCTCCGCGGCATCCGCCGACCGCGCCTGCACCACGCGGCGGAGATCGACCACGGGCAGATCGCCATCGGTGTGGATGCTGTCGCCCCCGCCGTTTCGGGAGTGGTATCCCGTGGAGAAGTCACGGATGATGACGATGCGCACCCCGGTGTGCGCCTCGCGAAGAGTGCGGACGATGTGATCGCGTTCGATGTCGATGTCCGCATCGATCTTGTGGGTGATCTGGAGGGTGAACAGCGAGAACCCGACCGCACGGTCGAACGTGCCGGCGGCCACCCAGTCGACACGGTGCCCACCTGGCAGCATCCAGCCGTCAGGGCAGCGCCAGAATCTGACATGGTGCCGCTTGGCCGGGTTGCCCTCGACCTCCTGCTGATAGGCGAGATCCTGCCGTCTCCCGAACAGGAAGAGCGGGCTGACCGGGGCCTCGTCGTAGCTGCGCCTGAGCATGGTCGACGACACGATGCGCCAGGTCGACACGGCCGTGATGTCATCGGCGCGTGTCCACCCGGCCTCGGCCATGCACCGGGTGAGCTGCTCCTCGGTGCCGAGGACGGCGAGGTTCACCGGGTCTCCGAGCAGGCCGTCGCTCGTTCGCGCCCGCCCGATGAAGTAGCTGGGCACGTAGATGCGCGTGAGGATGGAGTGCAGTCTCGGCAGCACGAGGTAGGCGAGGATCAGCCAGAACGCCACCGCGAACCCGATGGCCCACCAGCCCCACGAGAACGCCTCCGTGATGATGAGATACGCGAGCCAGATCGCGGCGAGACCGGCGAACACGAAGAAGACGTCGTCGAGAGCCGCGTTGACGGAGAACCGTCGGCGCGGGACCAGAGGGTCCCGCCGCTTGATCGGTTCCGTCATGTCCACATCCTAGGAACTGCGCGCTCGGGTGAGAAGACGCCGAGGGACCGCCCCCTCAGCGCGACCTCTCCTCTGCGGAGCCGAGATCCGCCAGGGCCAGCGCATCCGCTGCACGCACGAGCGCGAGGTGCGAGAAGGCCTGCGGAGTGTTGCCGAGTTGCCGCCCCGCCACCGGGTCATACTCCTCCGACAGCATCCCCACGTCGTTCGCGAGCCCGCACAACCGCTCCATGAGGGCATGCCCATCCGCACGCCGCCCCGTCAACGCGTACTGCTCGACCAGCCAGAACGAGCACGCCAGGAAAGCACCCTCCGAGCCCGAGAGTCCGTCGACCCCCGTGCCGGTGCGATACCGACGCACGAGCCCGTCGGACATCAGCGTCTGCTCGATGCGTGCGACCGTCGCCAGCATCCGGGGATCATCCGGCCGGCAGTACCCCACCTGCGGAAGGAGGAGCAGCGAGGCGTCGACCTCGGTGGTCGCGTAGTGCTGCACGAAGTGACCGTCGACGACACCGTCGCGATCGATCTCCTCGCGCATCCGATCCCGCAGCCCGCGCCAGCGCTCCACGGGGCCTTCGAGCCCGTGCTCCTCGACCGCGCGCACCGCGCGATCGAACGCCGCCCACATCATCACCCGTGAGTGCGTGAAGAGACGGGGCTCACCCCGGATCTCCCACAGTCCCTGATCCGGGCGCTCGATCTGCTCGGAGGCGAATCGGACCAACTCGCGCTCCAGAGGCCAGGAGAAGCCCGACTCGTTGAGTCCCGCCGCCCGCGCGGCCGACAGCGTCACCAGCACCTCGCCCACGACGTCGGCCTGATACTGGTCCGCCGCACCGTTGCCGATCCGCACCGGGGCGGAACCCTCGTATCCCGGGAGATTCGTCAGCACGCGCTCCAGGAGATCTCTCTCCCCCGCCGGGCCGTACATGATCTGGAGGTCGGCAGGGTCCCCGGCGACGGCCCGCAGCAGCCATTCCCGCCACTGCCCCGCCACCCCGAGGAACCCGTGGGCGAGCAGCGCTTCGAGGGTGAGGGCGGCATCGCGCAGCCAGACGTAGCGGTAGTCCCAGTTGCGCACGCCCCCGATCTCCTCCGGCAGGGCCATGGTCGCCGCGGCGGCGATCCCGCCCGTCTCGTGGTTGGTGAGTGCCCGCAGGATCAGCAGCGACCGGACCACCTCGTCCCGGTGCGGGCCGTCGTGCGAGATCCGATCGGCCCAGTCCTGCCACCAGGCCTTCGTGGCGTCCAGCTCGTTCTGCACGTCGAGCGCATGGGGGAGGTCGAGGTGCGAGGGGAACCACGTCAGCTGCAGGTCACGCACCTCTCCGGCGTCGACCGCCAGCTCGCCCCGGTGCTGATGGTCGATCGGCTTCAGCGGTGCACCGCGCAGGGCGAGGGCATCCGGGCCCCCCATCGCGACCAGACAGGGGTCTCCCTCCGGCCCGACCTGGCGCACCCAGGGCATCACCCTGGCGTAGTCGAAGCGGATGCTCAGCCGCTGCTCGAAGACCATGGAGCCGCGCACTCCCACGATCCGGCGGACCAGATCGGTCCGCCGGATCGCCGCATCGGGATCGAGTCCCATCGGCATGAAGTCGTGCACCTCGGCGACCGCATCGCCGCTCTCCCATCGGGTGACCAGCACGAAGGTCTCCCGGTCGTAGCGTCGCGTGCTCGTCGCAGCGGGGTCGGTCGGATGCAGCAGCCACCGCCCGTGGGACTCGTCGCCGAGGATCGCCGCGAACGTCGATGCCGAGTCCAGCCGCGGCAGGCACAGCCAGTCGATGCTGCCCGCGCACGACACCAGCGCCGCCGTGCGGCAGTTGCTCAGCAGCGCGTAGTCCTCGATGCGGACGCCCGCCTCATCCCCCACGGCGCCTCAACCCCTCGGGCCGGATGATCGGAGGTCGATGTCCGCGATGTCGATGTCCGCGATGTCGATGTCCGCACTGTCGAGCAGCGACACGGCCCTCGAGCCCGCTCCCGTGGCGCGGACGCCACCGGCTATCGACACCTCGCCCACACGTCCCCCCACTTCCAGTGTGACCACGTTAGCCCCCGCGGTGACGAGCCGTCCGCCGATGCGGAGCGCGTCGACGGATCCGGTCCCCGTCACGCTCAGCGCGATCGCCGGGAGCGTCATCTGCACGCCTTTGACGAGGCTCAGCCCCTCACCGCCGCTCGTCGTGACATCGCCATCCACTGCAAGCCTCCCCATCGGCCTGCTGATCTGGATGCCGATCGACCCGTCGCCCGTCGTGCGGATGCTCTGGAACCTCGCCTCCCGCAACGTGCCGTCGTAGAGGTTGAAGCCCCGGGCACCCTTCCCCGTCGTGACGATCGGCGCGCGCACGTCGAGGGTGTCGATATCGCCGAAGTTCACGACCCCGATACCGCTCGGCCCGTGCGACGCGACCTCTCCCGTGGCGATCCAGGTGCCCACCGATCCCCAGTTGTCGAGCACCATGTCGTTCGGGCCGTACGTCGTGACGGCCCCCGCGGTGCGCACCGCGTCGACCGTCGCCCCGCTGAGCACGAACACCCCGGCCGAGATCAGGTCCGGCGTCCCCGCCGGGATCGCCCCGTCCGTGTGCACCTCTCCGGTGCGCAGTCGGGTGACGTGCACGGTTCCGCCCGCACCGCGCCCGTCCCGACCTCCGTGTCCCCCGACGAAGATCCCGCTTCCGTACACCGGCTCGGCCTCCGTCCCCGCAGAGATCTCGAGCAGTTCGGCTGTCAGCTCCACCTCGGGATCCGCCTGCCGGTTCCACAGCGTGAAGCCTCCTTGCAAGACGTCCACGCCGAACCCGTGCGGACGGTGGAACCGTCCACGCAGGTCGGCGGTGATCACCCGCACGTTCTCGGCCTGCACGTGCCCGGCACGCACACGGTCCTCCGCCAGGATGACGATCTGCCCCCGCGTGGTGACGTTGCGCAGCGTGAGGGTGCCGAGATCGGTCACCCCCGTGTCGTTGAGGATCGCCGCCTCCTCATCGGCCGTCAGGATCGAGATGTCCTCGAGCGTGTTGTCCGAGGTCAGCCGCACACCCCTGGCCCCGAACTGCAGGGTCCCTCCGCGAAGACTCACACCGGGCGCGAGGGTGAACCCCGGCGCCCCGACGATCACCCCGCGCACCTCGATGTCCTCGACACCTGCGCTGACGGCGGCCAGCAGCTCCCGAGCCGTCGAGACGGTCACCGCGTGTTCGCTCATCGTTCTACTCGGCCGTCAGCAGCGCGACGTTCTCCTGAGCCCACGTGCGGAAGTCCTTGAGCCCGGGAACGAGTTTCCGCAGTGACGTCAGGTCACGCGCCCCGGTGAACTCGGCGTCGAAATCGCCGTAGTACTGGAACATGTTGCCGAACTCGTCACTGCCGGGAGCGCCCGAGCTGCGCGCATCGTCGTACGCGATCGACCGGAATCGCACGGGTTCCCCGAGCACGTCGCTCAAGACGGACGCGTACTCGGCTCCCGTCAGGTGGTCCCCCGCCAACCCGACCGTCCGGCCGATGTACTCGTCGCCCGCGGCCAGGATCGCGAACGCGGTCCGTCCGATGTCCGAGACGTCGACCGCCGACATGCGCTTCCCGTCCTCGAGCGGAAGCGTCAGCGTCAGCACACCGTCGTCCTCTCGACGCGCGCCCATCGCGGAGGCCGCGAGGTTCTGGAAGAAGAATGCCGTGTTCAGGTAGGTGGTCGGCACTCCTGCCGCGGCGAAGAAGGCGTTGCCCTCGCCCTTCGCGTCGAAGTGCGGCACGTTGTAGTGATCCTGCAGCACAGGCATTCGCGGGTCTTCCAGGGGGAGCAGATCGCGCGTGTCCTCCAGCGTCGACCACACCACGTGGCCGACGCCGCTCGCGGCGGCGGCGCGGGCGAGCGTCGCGATCTCCGCGAGCTCCCTGGCAGCGGATCCGTGCGCCCAGAAGTTCGTCACCAGGAACGCGCCATCGACGCCGGTGAGTGCGGCGACCACGCTCGGCTCGTCGGCGAAGTCGGCCTGCACCACCTCCACTCCGCGTGCGGCGAGCGCGCGTGCGGCCGGGGACGCCGGGTCGCGCGTGAGCGCGCGGACGGCGAATCGCTGCTCGGGGTCGGCGAGGATGGCGTCCACGACGCCACCGCCCTGGGAACCGGTCGCACCGGCGACCGCGATCTTCTTCTGTTCGTTCATCGGCTTTCCTTCTGTTGCTCTTCGTGCGGTTGCAGTTCGTGCGGTTGCGGGTTCGGGAAGATCCATCACAGGGCGGCGCGGGCCTCCTCCGCGGTGACGGTCCGGCCGAGCCCACCGATCTCGTGCAGTTCGCCGTACACCTCGATGCGCACGGACTGGTCGAGTCCGCCGACGTTCACGGGTGCGAAACCGGCGGAGCGGATCAGCGAGGCGACGGCCTCCCCTGCCGCACCGTCGTCGGTCGCATAGAGGAGTGCGATCGCAGGATCCTGCCGAGCGCTCACCTTCATCGACTCCGCGCCCAGCGTTCCGAAGGCCTTCACGAGGGATGCTCCGGCGGGGAGCTTCTGGGCCAGGATCTGGCCCGAGGACTCCTCGGGCGCGAGGATCTTCACGTATCCGCCGTTCCCGTCCGGGCCGAGCGGATTGGAGGGATCGACGACGATCTTGCCGTCGAGAGCGTCGCGGTTCTCGTCGATCAGCTTCTTCGACACGTCGAACCAGACGGCGAGGATGACGATGTCGGCAGCGGCGATCGCGGCGGGCACCTCGGCCGCACGCGCACTTCCGCCGACCGCGGCGGCGAGCGACGCCGCCTTCTCCAGGTCGCTGCCGGCGATGATCAGGTCCTCTCCCCCGTCCGCGAGGTCCTGGGCGATGATGCTGCCGATCTTTCCGGTTCCGATGATGGCGGTGGTCATGGTGATCTCCTGTAGGTCTTGTGCGGTCGGTGCTATGCGGACTTGTTGAACATGTAGCGGCTGATCTTGCATCGGCCGTCTTCGACGGCGAAGGTGAACAGCTCGCGATTCGACTCCGGCGTGGTGGTCGACGTGGCGCGGACGGTCTGGGTTCCGTTGCTGCGGGTCAGCGCGGCGGCTGCGGTGTCGCTGAACACGGTCACCTCGTCGATCGTGAACACCACCGCGAGGTGGATCGCCGCGAACACGGCGTCGTAGGCCTGTGTGAGCTCCGGGCCCACGGCCGTGGGCAGCGTCGTCGGCATGAATACGCCGTCTTGCGTGTAACATGACACGGCAAGCGCGGTGTCATCGGTATTGAGTGCCCGCTCGTAGGTGGCGAGCAGCTCGCGGATATCTTCTTCGGCTGACATGGTGTCCCTCTCGGTTCCTGCGATGCCTAGATTAGTTTCCGTGGAAAGTATATGGTCGGAGTACGGTAACCGATCCCACGCAGGAGGTATTCCCATGACCACGAAACCGACGATCATCCTCGTTCACGGATTCTGGGGCGGCGCCGCCCACTGGGCGAAAGTCATCGTCGAACTGCGGCGGCGCGGGTACGAATCGATCCAGGCGGTCGAGAACCCGCTCACCTCGCTCGCCGACGACGCGGAGCGCACGCGCACGATGATCCGGCAGGTCGACGGCCCTGTCCTCCTGGTCGGGCACTCCTACGGCGGGGCGGTCATCACCGAGGCAGGAGACCTGCCCAACGTCGTCGGACTCGTCTATGTCGCGGCCTTCGCTCCGGATGCGGGCGAGAACCCCGGGCAGATCAGCGCGGAGCACCCGCCCGCAGCGTTCGAGAACATCGCGCCGGACAGCGACGGCTACCTCTGGGTCGCCCAGGACAAGTTCCAGGAGAGCTTCTGCCAGGATCTGACGGACGATGAGGCGCTCGTGATGGCCGTCACCCAGAAGGCGCCGCTCGCCTCCACGTTCGGCGACGACGTCACCGCACCAGCCTGGAAGGTCAAGCCCACCTGGTACCAGGTGTCGACCCAGGACCGCATGATCCACCCCGACAACGAGCGGCGCATGGCGGCGCGGATGTCACCGCGCAAGATCGTGGAACTGGATGCCAGCCATGCCTCGCTGGCCTCGCACCCCGCCGCGATCTGCGATCTGATCGACGACGCGACAACCGCCATCGCCGGCGCCTGACCCCCGATCGACCGTCGGATGCCGCGGGCCCACGCCGCGGCGTCCGACGGTCACTTCTCGTCGGGGCCGCTGATGTGGTCGAGCAGCTCGTCGAGCGTCTCGAAATCGATGCTCTCGGAACCGTCGAGCTCTCGCACCTCGACCCCGTCGACGTCGAGCTGGTCGTCGAGCTGCACGAGGATGCGCGACTCGGGGAACTGCTTCGGCGCGACGAAGGCGAGCAGCACGGCGTCGGCGAACACCACGACCGAGGTCGCCTCGAGGTCGTCTCGCAGATCGATCTGCTCGACCACGGACTCGTCATCCACCGCATCATCGATGTCGGTCGCCACCTCGTCGATCACCGCGCGCCAACGGGATTCCCCGACGGAGAGGATGCGCGAAACGGCCGCGATCAGCACATCGAGATCGACGTCGTCGCCGTGTTCGTCATCGTCGTCGAGCTCCGGGTCGATGTTGACGTTGACCACGGTTCCCGCCGCGTCGATGCTCGCCCTTCCGTAGACGAGGCCGTTCTCGGCGATGGGATCTTCGAGCAGCCCGCTCTCGACGATGCGGGCCAGGAGGGAATCGAGCGCAGGCGAGGTCATGCCTCCAGTCTTTCGCATCGCCCGGGTTCCCGGGCGGTCATCGCGCGCGAAGGAGGGGAGCGAGGAGCACACCGACGGCCGCCAGAGCGGCAGCCGCGACGAGCACCCCGGGCGCTCCGGCCTGCGCGTAGGCGAAGCCGGCAGCCACGGGACCGACGAACGCCCCCAGGTTCAGCGCTGCCGTGGCATAGGCGCCGCCGAGGACCGGGGCACCCGACGCCTGCCCGACGATGCGGGCGATCAGGGCCGAGCCCACGGCGAACGACAGCATGCCCCCGACCGCGGCGCCGAAGAACACCCCCGGCACGGAATCGACGGACAGGGCGAAGACGCTCCAGGCCGTGGCCGTCACCGCGGCACCCCCCACGATCCAGCCCCGCTCGAAGCGGGCCGCCCATCGGCCGGTCGCGGAGACACCCACGAAGGCTCCCACCCCGAAGGCGGCGAGCAGCAGGGGGATCCCGGTCTCCTCCACCCCGGCATCGGCACCGATCACAGCGAGGAATGTGAAGACGCCGAAGGTCGCGGCGTTCACGATCACCGCGAGCACCACGGCGACGACCACCGGGCGACGCCTCAGTTCCCCGAGCTCTGCACGCACGGCGATCCTCGGCGAACGCGGCACCGCGACGAGAGTGCGGTCCCGCAGCAGGGCGACCACAGCGGGCAGGCACAGCAGCGCGACGGCCCAGAAGGTCGAGCGCCAGCCGTACGCATTCGCGAGCGCCGCACCGGCGGGGACGCCGACGATCGTGGCCAGGGTCGTGCCCGAGAGGAGGACGGCGACGGCGCGCGTCACCGTCGCCGGATCGACGACGGCCCGGACCGTCGCCAGAGCGATCGCGAGGAATCCCGCGTTCGCCAGGGCAGCGAGCACGCGCGTCGCGAGCAGCAGCCAGAAGGAGGACGCGAGCGCGCCGACGAGGTGCGCGGCGATGAAGACCACCAGCAGCAGCACGAGAGCGCGCCGCGGAGCCCAACGGCTGGCGAAGACCGCCATGGTCGGGGCGCCGATCACCATGCCGACCGCGAAGGCCGAGGTCAGCAGGGCCGCCGTCGACGGATCGACATCGAGATCGACGGAGAGGGGGAGGAGGAGGCCGGCGAGCATGAACTCGCTGGTGCCCTGGGCGAAGATCGCCAGAGCCAGGACGGGGACGAGCAGGGGCATGGAGCATCCAGACACGAAGACGCCGCTCGAATCGCACAGCGCGATGAACAGCGGGTGAGAAGGGTCGACAGCGGATGCGGGGAGCGCGCGGAAGGCGCTCGACCCGCGATCTACGGTCTGTCGGACTCAGGGCTCACGGTCCCAACCTAGCCGATGCCGAAGCGGCCGATAGGCTCGGTGCCGTGTCGAACGCCGAATCCTCCGTCTCCGCATCCGCCGCCTCCGACCTCCGCCGCATCGCTGCGGCCCTCGCGGATCCGGAGCCGCTGAACTGGGTCATCACGGGCGACTCGATCACCCACGGGCTGGTGCACACACAGGGCGGGCGCAGCTACCCGGAGCACCTGCACGAGCTGATCCGCGGCGAACTGGAGCGCGTGCGCGACGTCGTGCTGAACACCGCGATCAGCGGCAACCGCATCGTCGACCTCCTCGGCGACTGGGACCGTCGCGTCGCGTCGTGGCACCCCGACGTCGTCACGCTCATGATCGGAACGAACGACGCCTCCGACGGTGGACCGCGCGAGGTCATCACGGCGGACGACTACGCCGCGTCGCTGCGGGAGTTCGTCGAGCGGGTGCGCGGGTTCGGGGCGATCCCGGTCCTGCAGACCCCGCCCGCGATCGACACCCGCAACGCCCCGGAGCGGGCGCGCATCGGCGAGTTCGCCGATGCCGTGCGGCACGTCGCCGCGAGCGAGGACGTGATCGTGGTCGACCAGTACGCCCGCTTCGCCGATATCGGCGCCGGTGGCATCCCGTGGGGGCTCATGAACGATCCGTTCCACCCGAACACCGAAGGGCATGCGGCCCTCGCGCTCGAACTCGCGCACGTGATCGGCATCCGCCCCGACGGGCCCCGCGCGCGCACCTTCGCCCTGCTCGAAGGAATGGTCGCGACCGCCCGGCTGAACGGCTAGACCGCTCGGACGCCCTCACCCTCGGTGGACGAAAGGCCTCTGGACGCCGCCGCAGGCCCCCGCTAGGTTGAGCGCATTCGCAGTCGTCGGAGAGGTGGGGGCATGTCTCACGTGGTGGCAACAGGGGCCGGGAAGGCCATGATGGAGCGTCGGAACGACCCGACGCACGATTACATCCTCGAGCTCACCGGCAAGGAGCGACCCCGCGTCCTCTTCGTCGGCACGGCCACGGGTGACGACAGCGCGTACATCGTGAGCTTCTACTCCACCTACGACTCCGACAGGTGCGCGCCACACCACCTGCCGCTCTTCCACCGCGCGGTCGACGACCTCGCCGGCTTCGTCAAGGGCTTCGACGTGATCCACGTCGGCGGCGGCAACACCGCGAACATGCTCGACGTGTGGAAGCGGCAGGGCCTCGACGAGATCATGCGCGAGATGTGGGAGGACCCCGACTCGAACGTGGTGTTCACCGGAGGCAGCGCCGGGGGCATCTGCTGGTTCGAAGGCGGCACCACCGACAGCTACGGCCCCACCCTGCAGGTCCTTCCCGAGGGACTCGGGTTCCTGCACGGCAGCTTCTGCCCGCACTACGACGCCGAGGACCAGCGCCGTCCGCTGTTCCACGCCTCTCTGCTGAGCGGCGAGCTCTCCACCGGGTACGCGGTCGGCAACCTCCAGTCCCTGCACTTCGAGAACTCCACCTTCGTGACCGCGGTCAGCCCCGTGGAGGACGCCCTCGCGCTGCGCGTCGAGGCCATCGACGGCAAGATCGTCGAGACCGAACTCCCCACGACGGTGCTCGCCGGGAACGCCCCGATCGTGAAGGGACCGTCGTCATGAACGACAACGTGTGGATCCTCGTCGCCGAGCTGATCGTCGTCATCGGCGCCATCTACATGGGCACCCGCACGAGCGGGATCGGGCTCGGCGTGTGGGGGCTGGTCGGCGTGGCCGTCCTCATCTTCTTCTTCGGCGAGGCGCCGGGCAATGCGCCGGTCGATGCGGTCTTCATCGTCATCACCGTCATCACCGCCGCATCGACCATGCAAGCCGCCGGCGGCATCGACTGGATGGTGTCGGTCGCGGCGAAGGTGATCAGACGCAGGCCGAGATCCGTGGTCTTCCTCGCCCCGGCGATGTCGTTCCTCTTCACGGTGGGCGCCGGAACGGGGAACATCTTCTACCCGTTGCTGCCCGTCATCTACGACGTCTCGTATCAGCAGAAGATCCGTCCGGAGCGGGCGCTCTCGGTCTCCGCCGTCGCCTCGCAGGTCGGCATCCTGTGCTCCCCCGTCTCCGCAGCCACCGCCTCGATGGTGGTGCTGCTCGCCCCTCAGGGAGTCGACCTCGGCGGGCTGCTGCTCATCATGTGGCCGGCCTCGATCGTCGGGCTCTTCGTCGCCGCACTCGTCATGATGCGTCACGGCAAGGACCTGGAGGACGACCCCGAGTTCCAGAGGCGCCTGGCCGACCACCAGATCAAGCCGCCGGAGACCGACGCCCACGAGAAGAAGCTGCCGTCGACCGCCGTCCTCTCCGCCTCGTTGTTCCTGGCCGGCGTCGGCGTGATCGTGCTCTTCGGCCTGTTCGAGAATCTGCGTCCGGTCATCGGCACCGACGACGCCGGCGACCCGGTTCGACTCAGCGTCACCGTGATCATCGAGGTCGTGATGGGCATCATCGCCGCCCTGATCTTCGTCTTCTGCAAGGTGAAGGCGGCCGACGTGCCCAAGCAGCCCACGTTCCCCGCCGGCATCGTCGGCGCCATCGCGCTCTTCGGCATCGCCTGGCTGGCGAACACGTTCGTCGCCGCGAACCAGACCCTCATCGTCGACGGACTCGGCTCGGTGGTCTCCGGGTCTTCGGCTTTCCTCGGTGCGCTGCTGTTCGCGCTGGCGCTGTTCGCAGTCGCGATGCTCACGACCAGCCAGTCGAGCGCCACGAACGCGATCGTGCCGATCGGCATCACGATCGGCCTGCCCGCCTCGCTCCTGGTGGGGCTCTGGCCGGCGGCGATGGGCATCTACACGCTGCCGGCCAACGGCAGCCAGGTCGCGACCGTGGCGTTCGACCAGACGGGAACCACCAAGATGGGCAAGTTCGTCTTCGACCACTCGTTCCAACTGCCGAACCTCATCTACGTGGCCGTGGCGATCATCGTGGGCGTGCCGCTCTCGTTCCTGTTCACGTGAGCTGAGCGGTCGTCCACGACATGACCGACGGCGTCGACCGGACCGCACTGCGACAGTTCCTGCTCGGGTTGGCGCAGGGCATGAACGCCTCGGCCGAATCGGTCGACCGCATCCGCGACACGATGACCGACGTCGCGAAGGCCTACGGCGGCGGTGACGCCGACTTCGTCGTCCTGCCGACGATCATCCTCGTCGAGACCGGGGAGTCGGAGGAAGCCCGCGTCGCGATCCGCTCCGCCACGAACGCCTCTTTCCGCTTCGATCAGATCGCCGCGCTGTACGAACTGATCGGCCAGGCGCGGACGGGGGCGATCCCGCCACTCGACGGCATCAGACGGCTGAACGAGATCGGAGCCATGCGCCCGCGGCTCGACTGGTTCACGCGCACCCTGGGTCACGCCATCCTCACCACCGGGCTCGCCCTGCTGCTCGCGCCGACCTGGCAGGGCGTGATCGTCGCGTTCGTGCTCGGCTTCGGTATCGGGCTGCTCAAGCTGGTGCGGTCGCCGACGCTCCAGCTGATCCTGCCCATCGCCGCCGCGTTCGTGTGTGCGGCGGCGGTCTTCCTCCTGGCCGAGGTGATCGAGATCGGCGATCCGATCCGTCTTCTCATCGCGCCGCTGGTGACGTTCCTCCCCGGCGGCGTGCTGACCACGGCGACGGTCGAGCTGGCGGCCGGACAGATGATCTCCGGCGCCTCCCGCCTGGTCTACGGCTTCGTGCAGCTGGCCCTCCTGGCTTTCGGCATCCTCGCCGCCGGCACCGTGGTGGGAGTGGAGTCGCGATCGTACGAACCGTTGGAGGCCACCTCCCCCCTGCCGTGGTGGGTGGCGATCATCGGAATCCTCGTCTTCGCGCTCGGCAACTATCTGCATTTCTCGGCGCCGCCCTCGACCTTCGGCTGGGTACTGATCGCCCTGGTCGTCGCGTATTCGGGGCAGTGGGCAGGCAACGAGTTCGTCGGCCCCACGGTCGGAGGTTTCGTCGGCGCGCTCGTGATGACCCCCGTCGTCTTCTGGATCGCGGGGCTCCGGCACGGGGCGCCGTCGCAGCTCACGTTCCTGCCGGCGTTCTGGCTGCTCGTCCCCGGAGCGGCCGGTCTGGTCGGACTCACCGAGGCGGTCGCCACCGACGGCGGACTCACCGACTTCGTCGCGGCCCTCGTCTCGGTCATGTCGATCGCCCTCGGTGTGCTCATCGGCACCGCGCTGTACCGCGTCGTGCATCATGGTGCGGAAGAGATCGTGCAGTTCGCCGTGGCCCTGCCCGCGCCCGACGAGACCACGTCGACTCCGAGATTCTGGTCACGGCTCACGGCTCCGTGGCGTCGGTCGGCCGACCGCTGACGCGACCGGACGGCGCAGAGTCCGGCATCCCTCCCCCGGGTATCACCGGCACTCCCTCCCCTTGGCTTGCCCCTCTGGCTTGCCCCTCTGAGATTTCGGAATATCGTAGGGGTGGGGACCTGGGGAGGTACGGTGTCGGCATTTGTCGCGCAGGGGGACGGACACATACCGCGAGTGTCGGCGCACGCCATCAGTCGTCCACGACTGATCGCCGCGCTCGAGACCGAGACGCCGTTGACGCTGGTCCGGTCGGCATCGGGGTCGGGCAAGACCACCGCGCTCGTCGATTGGGCGGCCGCGACCACCTCACGTGTCGTGTGGATCACCGTGACGCCTTCCATCGCGACCGGCGACGCCCTCGCCCGCGCGCTGCTGCGGGTACTGCCGGGCACGGCTCCCGCGCACTCCGCCGCCGCGGAAGACGGCTGGGCCGCCGTGACCTCGCGTCTGTGCGACGTGGACGGTCCACTGGTCGTGGTGCTCGATGATGCGGCCGCCATCGACCGCGAGGGCGTGTTCGCACTGTGTCGAGCCGTCGCCACCACCCCGCTGACCCGCCTGATCGTCGCCACGAACCGCCCCAGCCCCTTCGACAGCGAGGGCCTCGACCTCGTGATCGACACGACGCTCCTGGCCCCCGAAGAGCTCATGTTCGACGCCGAGGAGATCCGCCGGGCGCTCGACGTCGACGAAGACACGGCCATCGCCACGCGCGAAGCGACGGGAGGGTTCCCCGCTCTCATCCGTGCGCTGGCCCTCCGGGGCGCCGGAACGGACGCGGTGTCGTTGCGCGCCGCCGCCACCGTGATCGAGGACTACCTGCAGGATCGGCTCGCCGAATGCGCCTTCGATCGGCAGACCCTGCAGGGCCTGTTGCGGATCAGCGTCACGGAGTCGGTCGACGTTCCGCTCGCGGTGGCGCTGACGGGTGACGCCGAGATCCCCAGAGCCCTGGACCAGGCCGAGACGTTCGGCTTCGGTCGCTGGGCCGCCGACGGGCGCAGCGCCTTCGCCCTGACGCCGCTCACGCGAGGCATGCTGCGCCGCGAGCTCCGCCGGGTCGCTCCGCACGAGATCCCCCAGCTGCGGCGCGTCGCGGCAGAAGGTGCGGTGCGCCGCGACCTCCCGCTCGAGGGACTCCGCCTCGCCCTGGAGGACGACGACCTGCGCCTCGCGACGCACGTCACGATGTCGGGATGGAACCGGCTGCTCCACCGTGACCGGAATGCGGTGGTCGAGCTGCTCGGGGACGTGCCCGTGGCGCGGCTCAAGCGGGAGCCCCTCGTGGCCATGCTGCTCGGGATGTGCCTCAAACCCAACCGGCTCCGACGCCAGCGCGGGCTCCAGCTGCTGCGCATGGCGGTGGCGGCGGCGAACGCCCGCCGCACGACGCTCTCGGCCACGGAGCGGATCTTCATCTGGGCGGCCGAGAGCGCGTCGCTGCGAGCCATCGGTCGACCGGAGCGGGCGGCCCAGGTGGCGGCGCGCGCACTGGCGCTGTTCCACGAGACCCCCGAATCGCAGTGGCAGCAGTACGCCCGCGACATGCCGCTGCTGTGCACCCATCTGGGCATCTCGCTCTATTACGGCGGAGAGCAGGAGGAGGCCATCCGGCTGTGGGAGGAGGCCACCGCCCTGGCCGCGGCGCACGGGAGCACCAACGCCTTCCACGGGATATGCCTCCTCGCCGGGGTCCACGCCCTGAACGGGGATCTGCCGGAGGCGCGTCATTATGTCGGTCTCATCCGCGACGGCGAATGGGACCCGGTGCTCCTCGACAGCTATCGGGGCACCTACTACCGGGTGGCCGAGGCGATGCTCGCGGTCGAGGACGGCGACATCGCCGCGGCGAAGCGGCACATCCGCTTCTTCGAACCGTACCGGGCGACGAGCGAGCACTGGACGACGATGGCCTCCGTGGAGGCATGGATCGCTCTGCACGAGGGTGAGGCCGCTGCCGGACTGGAGCGCCTGGAGTCGTTCGTCCGTCTCCGGGGAAAGGAGGCGAATGCACCTCACGTGCGCCACGCCCTGTCGCGCCCGAGGACGCTCCTGCACCTCGCCCTCGGTGATGTGAGCACCGCCAGGAACATCGTGCAGCGGGATACGCTTCCCGACCGTTTCGGCACGGTCCTCAAACGGGCGCGTCTGGCACTCGTCGACGGCAGGACCGCCGACGTGGTCCGGCTTCTGGGGCAGACCCGCCTGCGCCCCTCCACCGCCCGAGAGCGCGCCGAAGCAGCGGCCGTGCACAGCGCCGCGCTGCACCGGGTGTCCGCTGCGGCCGCGCAGCCGTCGAGCGAGGCCCTGAACGCCCAGCTCACCGACCGGGGACTCACCACCCCGCTCGTGCTCCTGGGCGCCGAGGACTTCGGCGCCGTGCGATCCGATCTCGACCCCACCGGTCGGGCGACCTTCCCGCTGCGATCGGCGCTGCCGTCGTTCGCGACCCGGCCACGACTGTCATCCCGCGAGCAGATCGTGCTGCGCGCCCTGACGTCGGGAGCGCCGCTGCCGGCGATCGCCGACGAGCTCCGCGTCTCGCAGAACACGCTCAAGACCCAGCTCCGCAGCATCTATCGCAAGCTCGGCGCGCACAACCGCGCCGAGGCGATGGAGCAGGCGGCGCGCCACGGCCTGCTCGCGGAGTGACCCGCGGTCTCGCGGGAACGCGGAAGGCCTCGTCCGTCGCATGCGACGGACGAGGCCTTTCCCGTGTCCGCTAGACCTGCGCCCGGCGACGACGCACGATCAGCAGCACGGCACCGCCGAGAAGCAGCGCGATCGCGAGAGCCAGCACCCACGGGGCCAGCAGGCCGCCGGTGAGAGCGAGCGGCGTGAGCACCGGGTTCTCGGTCACGCTCGTCGGCGGAGTGATCGTCTCGCCACCGGGAGGCGTGGCCGTCCCCACGGCCACGTTGCGCAGATTCGCTCCGGCGGCGTCGGCGTGCACGGTCACGGAGTACGTGATCGTGACGCTCTCGCCCTCGGCGAGGCTGCCGGACCAGCGCAACTGCGTGCCTTCCACCGTGGGAGCGGCCACCGTGCGTGCGGATGCCGTGCCGTCGCCCACGACGGCGGTCGCGCCGGCGCGGAGGTCGGCGTGCCGCAGCACTCCGGAGAGATCATCCGTGATGACGACCTCGTCGAGGCCCGTCTCGCCGGTGTTCGTGCCGACGAGCGTGTACGTGACGACGCTTCCCGTGGCGACGGCCGTACCGGTTCCGGGATCGGCGGTCTTGACGAACGCGAAGCCGGGGGTGCCGACAGGGTTCTCCGTCGTGACGGGCGGAGGCGTGATCACCGCACCACCCGGCGGGGTGGCGGTACCGGAGACCGTGTTCGCGATCGTCGCACCGCCCGCGTCGCCGTTCACGGTGACCGAGTACGTGATCGTGACGCGCTGGCCCACGGCGAGAGCGCCCGTCCAGGTGAGCGCGTCGCCGTCCACGACAGGAGCCGGGGCTGACCCGTCGACCACCGTCGCGGTGGCGTCGCCGTTGTAGGCGGCGTGGGCGAGCACGCCCGACAGGTCGTCGCTGATGCTCACAGGCGCCAGTGCGGTCTCACCGGTGTTCACGCCGGTCACCGTGTAGGTGATGACGCTGCCGGGGTCGACTCGGGTTCCCGAGGAGGGGTCGGCCGACTTGCGCACCTCGAAGCCGGGCTCGTTCACCGGATGCTCCGTCGTCGCGGGAGGCGTCTCGATCGGCGGCACACCTCCCGGCGGGGTCGCCGAGCCCGAGACCGAATTCGCGAGAACCGTTCCCCCGGCGTCGGCCTGCACGGTCACGGAGTACGTGATCGTGACGGTCGCACCGACGGGGAGGACACCATCCCACGACAGCCGGTCACCGGTCACCACAGGGGCGGTCGCCGCGGTGGTGCCGATCCTGGCGGTCGCGTCGCCGTTGTAGTCGGCGTGCGAGACCACTCCCGAGAGGTCGTCGACGATCGTGACCGGGTCGAGGATCGTCTCGCCGGTGTTCACGCCGGTCACCGTGTAGGTGATGACACTGCCGGGGTCGACCGCGGTGCCCGCCGCCGGATCGGCGCTCTTCGACACCGAGAATCCGGGCACGTTGACGACGTTCGTCGTGATGCCGGGCGGCGGGGTGATGACCGATCCCCCCGGAGGGGTCGCGGTCGCGGTCGCACTGTTCTCGAGCACGGACCCCACGCCGTCCGCCCCGACCGTGACGGAGTACGTGACGGTGACGGTCTGGCCGACCGCGAGAGCGCCCGACCAGCGGAGCTTCGCTCCGGCGACGGACACCGCACCGGCGGGCTGCCCGCCGATCACGGCCACGGCATCGGAGTTGTACGACGCGTACGGCAGCACCTTCGACAGGTCATCCGTGATCTCGACCGGGTCGAGGGCGGTCTGGCCGGTGTTGACGGCCGTCAGCGTATAGGTGAGCACGTCACCGGGGTCCACGGCGGTGCCCGGTGCCGGATCGGCCGTCTTGGCGAACGTGAAGCCGGGTGCGTTGACCGGGTGCTCCGTCGTCGAGGGCGGCGGGGTGATCGGCGTGCCCGGGGTCGTCGGGCTGTCGGGGTCGCTCGGGTCCGTCGGGATCAGCGGAGTCGCCGTGCCCGTCGCCGTGTTGGCGACCGTCTCGCCACCGGCGGTCGGATCGACCGTCACCGAGTAGACGATGACGACGTCCTGACCCGGGCGCAGCATTCCGCTCCAGGACAGAGCCCCGCGAGCCACGCTCACGTCCCCGCGGGTGGCGGTCACGTCGTCGTTGTAAGACGCGTGAGCCAGCGCACCGCGCAGGTCGTCGGCGATCGAGGCCGGGTCGAGCACGGTGTCACCCGTGTTGGTGCCGGTGACCGTGTAGGTGATGACGCTGCCGGGATCGACGCGCGTCCCGGTGACGGGATCGGCCGACTTGGTCACCGTGAATCCGGGGGTGGCGACCGGGTGCTCCGTCGTCGACGGGGGCGTCGTCACCGGGGTTCCCGGTGTGGTCGGGCTGCCCGGGTCCGTCGGGTCGACCGGAATGAGGGGTGTGCCCTCACCGGTGACGGTGTTGCGCAGCAGCACACCGGTGGCATCCTCGTCGACCGTGACCGTGTAGGTGATCTCGACCCGAGCGCCGGGAGCGAGTGTCCCGTTCCAGGTCAGGGTGGTGCCGTCGAGGGCGATCGCGCCGGTCGAAGCGGTCGCGTCGTCACCGTACCGGGCGTGCGCGAGCACGGCCGACAGGTCGTCGACGATCGTCGCCGGATCGAGCGTCGTGTCGCCCGTGTTGACACCCGAGATCGTGTAGGTGATCGTGTCACCCGCACGCACGGCGGTACCGGAGGCCGGGTCAGCGGACTTCACGACCTCGAAGCCGGTGTCCACGACCGGGTGGTTCGTCTCCACCGCCGGCGGGACGATCGGCGTTCCCGGGGTCGAGGGACCGGCAGGGTCGGTCGGGTCGACGGGGATCTGCGGCGTGGCGGTGCCGGTGGCGACGTTGTGCAGCAGCGCCTTCCGGACACCCGCGTCGACGGTCACCGAGTAGCGGATCGTGACGGAGGCTCCGCGGGGCACCTCACCCGACCAGGTCAGCGTGCTGCCGGTGACGGTGACGGTGCCGCGGTCGGCGGTGACGTCGTCGTTGTAGCCGGCGTCGTCGAGCACACCCGAGAGGTCGTCGACGATGCGGGCCGGGTCGAGGTCGGTGTCACCGGTGTTGGTGCCGGTGATCGTGTACGTGACCGTGTCGCCGGCCGAGACCGCCGTGCCCGACGCGGGATCGGCGGACTTGCTGATCGTGAAGCCCGACCCGATGACCGGGTGCTCGGTGGTGACGGTCGGCGGGACGATCGGCTCGCCCGGCACCTCCGGCCCCTCGGGATCACCGGGCTTCGGCGTGGTCGGCGTCGCGGTGCCGGTGACGGAGTTCTTCAGGATCTCTCCCGAGGCGTCCGCATCCACGGTCACGGAGTACGTGATGGTCACAGCCTGCCCGGGGGCGAGCGCGCCGGTCCAGGCGAGGTCGTCACCGGTGATGGTGGCGGCGCCCGTGGTGAGGGGCGTGCCGGCGACCGAGGTCGCGATGTCGGAGTTGTAGGCGGCGTGCGCGAGCACACCGGACAGGTCGTCGGCGATCGACGCGGGGTTCAGCGTGGTCGCCCCCGTGTTGGTCCCGGTCACCGTGTACTCGATGACCTGGCCCGGCTCCACGACCGTTCCCGCTGCGGGGGTGGAGGTCTTGGCGACGGTGAAGCCCGCGACGGGGTGCTCGGTGGTCACGGGCGGGGTGACGGGCGGAGGGAGCGTGCCGGGCGGGGTGCCCGAGGCGGTGACGCTGTTGGCGATCCGCTCACCCTCGACGCCGGCGTCGACGATGACCGAGTAGGTCACGGTGAGCACCTGACCGGGCTCGAGCGCACCTGTCCAGGCGAGGTCGTCACCTGTGACGGTGGCGGCCCCAGACGCCACGGGCGTGCCGTCGATCTCGGTGACGACATCACCCTGGTACTCGGCGAACGCGAGCACGCCGGAGAGGTCGTCGTTCACCTGCACGGGGTCGAGGACCGTGTTCCCGGTGTTCTCGGCCTCCACCGTGTACGTGAGGCGCTGGCCGGCCTGCACGGCGAGGCCGTCGGCGGGGTCGGACGTCTTGCGCAGAGCGAGGCCGGGCACGAGTCGCACGTTCGTGAACGTGCACGTGACGTCGGTGCCGCGCGAGCCCGACGGCTGCGTCACCTCGCCCGAGGCGGTCACCGCCACCGGGGTCGTGGTCCCGTTGGGGTTCACCTGCACGCAGTCCAGCGACTCGGCGTACCGGGTGCGATCCGTCGTGCCGGATGCCGCCTCGGACAGGCGGAAGGTGTCGCCCTGGTTGGTGAAGATCGGGCCCGCGTAATCGGGCTGCAGGCCCGTGCGCTCTCCGCGCGTGGTGGCGTCGGTCTGCGCGACCTGGTAGCCGGCGGGCGACTGCACGCGCAGCGCGAACTGGTCGGTGGCCGAGTGGCGCCCCGCGGGGAGGTCCTTCTTCAGCGTGAGGGTGTTCGGGAAGGTGCAGCTGGACATGTCGGTGGGAGCGAAGGACCCGAGCGACGTGGTGTTGACGGTCTGCCCGCGGGGCAGGTCGACCTCGATGATGCGGTTTCCGCCACCGGACGCGGAGACGAAGATGTGCCCGAGGTTTCCGAACGCGATGCCGTTGCCCTGCACACCGGCACCCATGTCGTGCACCTGCTTGGCCTCGATGGTGGCCGTGCTCGGCGTGACCGTGGCGGGCAGGTCGGCGGAGTAGATGAAGTTGTCCGCGACCAGGACGAGCTGACCCGAGGCACTGAAGGCCATGTCGCCGTTGGCGCCGAACGCGCTGCTGCCGGCGGTCGGGCGGAGGGTTCCGACCTGCACGTAGGTCTGCGGCGTGAGGTTCTCCTCCCACGCGTAGATGTTGATCGCGCCGTTGATCGTGCCGCTGGCGAAGTAGTAGACGCCCGTGTCGGGGTGCACGGCGCCACGCAGCACCGACGAGTTGAGGGTGAACGACGTGCGCGTGGTGACATCGGTCACACGGTCGTGCTTGGCCAGCACCTTGCTTCCGGCGGCGTTGGTGACCGTGTAGGCGTACTGGCCGCTGGACGAGATGCCCAGGGCGTTGTTGGAGTGGTCGACGCCGAGGGTCGTGGCACCGAGCGTTCCCCCTTCGCCGGGGGCACCGCCCTGCTCGTTCACGACGAACTCGCGCACCTCGGTCGCGCTCTGCACGTACACCGCTCCGGGGGTGCAGAGGAACGGATCAGCCGCAGCTGCCGGCGCTGCCGTCAGCGTCCCGCCGATGAAGACCATCGACGAGGCGACGAGCGCCGTGCTCACGGCGCCGCCGATCAGCTTTCTCGCGCGGCCCCGCCAGCGGCTGCGCCGCTCGGACGGAAGGCCATCGGATGTGCGGTCCTTGCGGGCAACACGAAACGCCATGACTGTCTCCCCATTCATCGCTTCCCCGGCGCGCACTCGCGCACGGAAGCCCCCGCCCCCTCAGGCGACCGCCGAGCACCATTCGGGCATGGTGAACTCGGTCCGGGCCACCGCCAGCCTGCCCGTCGGCCGAGACGCGATCCTGCCGATCCCGGAGAATTCACCCCGTCTTTTCACCCCGTACGACGGCTTCCCCCGTTCCCGCGAAGAGGGGCGCACCGACGACTCCGGCGCGCCCCTCCGCAGCGTGGCTACTGCCGGGACCCGATCTCGTCGATGGGACGGGTGCGCATGGTCGCCGTGGTCCCGACCCACATCGCCACGAGCGCCAGCGCGCCCATCGCCCCGACGATCAGGAGCGATCCCAGCACGGGCAGCGCGGGGATCGGCTGCCCCGAGATGCCCATGCTCACGCCGATGAGCGGAGGGATCGCGACGACCACGCCGAACACCATCGCGATCACCGCCACGAGCACGGCCTCGATCCGCATCATCGAGCGCACCTGCCCGCGGGACGATCCGATCAGCTGCAGCAGAGCCAGCTCCCGTGAGCGCTCACCCGTCGCCATGACGAGCGTGTTCACCACGGCGATCGCGATGTAGCCGAGGATCACCAGCAGTGCGACGAGGTTCACCCACCCGTTCTGGGCGTGCGCTCCGGCCCCCGCGGCCTCCTGCCCCGATCCGTCGGTCACGAGCAGACCGCGCGCCTCCAGCGCGGCCCGGACCTCGCCGGTCGCCGCCTCGTCGACCGCCACGAGCGCGAAGGAATCGAGACCCGTCGTGGTGTGGGCTCTGACCTCTTCGGCGGCCATGGTGAGGTCGCCGAAGCCCAGACCCCGCTCGTACACCGCGACGACCGTGGCCTTCAGCGGCGAACCGTCTCCGAGGTGTCCGACGACCGTGCCGCCGATACCCAGCCCGAGCGTCTGCGCGGCATCCGTGCTCACCGCGACCGTCGCGATGCCGTCGAGGTCGGCGAGCGATCCTTCGCGCACGCGGAGATCGAGACTGTGCGCGATGTTCTCCGGGTCGACGCCCTGCAGCACATGCTCGGCACGCTCCAGCTTGCCCTCGAAATCGAACGAGTCCACCACCGCCGCGCTGAGTGCGACCCCCGACGCCTCGGTCACCCCCGGCATCTCGCGGATCACGTCGACCGCCTCCGGCGAGAGTCCCGACGGCGCGGCCACCCGCAGGTCGGCGATCACCCCGGCGCTGGCCTGGGTCGCCGCCTCCGCGGCGATGATCGACGGCGCCCCGATCTGCACGAGGCCCAGCCCGATGCCGAGAGCGACCGGCAGGATGGCCGACGCCAGCCGCCTGCTGTGCGCCGCGGCGTTCGCCGACGCGAGGAAGCCCGCACACGACGAGCGACGCAGCACGGTGCCGACCAGCCGGACGCTCAACGACACCAGCCACGGGCCGAGCACCGCGAGCGCGACGATCAGCAGCATTGCCGCACCGGCAGCCGCGCCGGCGGCGACCTGCCCGCGCACGACGAGCGGCACCGTCGAGACCGAGATCCCCGCGGCGGCGAGCACGATTCCGGTGATGATGCGCGGCAGACCGATGGCCGGAGCGCCCGTCGCCGATTCCCGCAGCGCTTCGACCGGATCGAGCTTCGCGACCCGGGCCGCCGCGATGCGCGCCGCACCCCAGGCCGAGGCCAGCACGAGCAGCACCGCGCCGACGGCGGGGAGAGGACCTGTGGCCAGGGCGAAGTCGCCGGGGATCACGCCACCGGATACGAAAGCCGCCTGCAGCACGGTCGACAGCAGGTATCCCGGCGCGATGCCGAGCAGCACCGCGACGGCCGAGACCCACAGCACCTCGCGGGCGACGAGCGCGTGCACCTGGGACGGACTCGCCCCGACGGCCCGCAGCAGCGCGTAATCACGGCGGCGCGACTGCACCGACAGCGACAGGGTGCCCGCCACGATGAACATCGCCACGAGGATGCAGGTGCCGACGAACGCGCTGCCGATGGCCACGAGCGTCGAACGCGCGGCGCCCGAGTCGAGGAACTCGACGTCGCCGCGGGCGTCTCCCGTGCGGGCGATCAGGTCGGGGAAGGCCTCGCGGATCGCACCGGCCGTCTGCTCGGGGTCGACGCCCGAGACGAACACGCCGAGTGCCTGCGCGGCCCCCTCGTGCGGGTCGAGCTGGTCGATGCGACGCTCGCTGAGGAACACGTGCGCTCCTCGCTCCGGCATCACCGGTGCCGCGACCTCGCCGACCACGCGGTACTCCGACGGGACGCCGCCGTGCGCGAGGACGACCCCGTCGCCCACGGCAAAACCGCTGCCCGCGGTGACGACGACCTCGTCGGCTGCCGCGGGCTCCTGACCCTCGCGCAGCTCGAAGCCGGTCAGCGCAGTGGAGGGCCACGGGTGCGCCTCGACCAGGACGGAACCGCCGGCACCGGCATCCGCACCGGCATCCTGCAGTGAGAGCGGAGTCGTGACGTCGGCCACGACGCGGTCGACTCCGGGAAGAGCGGCGATGTCGCGCGCTGCGTCGGCGGGCAGCGGCACGCGTTCCCGCAGGGGAACCGGCAGGTCTTCCGGCACATCGACCTGCTGCGGCGCACCGACCACCACGTCGACCGCGGCATAGCGTTCCGGCGCCAAGCCTCCGCGCATGCCGGATTCGACGAGGACTCCGAGGCCCGTCACCAGTGCACTCGCTACGAACACAGCGACCGCCACTCCCACGAAGCTCCCGCGGTGATGGCGAAGATCGGCACCGACGAGTCGGCTCAAGCCCAGCGTGCCCGACATCACCACTCCCCCAATGCGCTCATGCGGGCGTTGATCTGCGCGGGGTCGGCACCGTCGAGGTATCCCGCGAAGGCTCCATCGGCGAGGAAGATGGTGCGATCCGCGTGCGCGGCCACCACCGGGTCGTGCGTGACGACCACGACCGTCTGATCGAGCTCGCGCGCCGTGTGCGCGAGCAGGTCGAGAACCTGCTTGCCGGAGCGGGAATCGAGCGCGCCGGTCGGCTCGTCGCCGAACACCACATGCGGCCGGGTGATGAGCGCGCGGGCGATCGCCACCCGCTGCTGCTGGCCCCCGGAGAGCTCGGAGGGGCGACGACGACGGTACTCGGTGAGCCCCACGGCGTCGAGCAGGAAGTCGAGCCACGGCGCCTCGAGTCGACGGCCGCCGAGTCGCAGCGGCAGAGTGATGTTGTCTTCGACGTTCAGTGCGGGGAGCAGGTTGTACGCCTGGAACACGAAGCCCACGTGATCGCGGCGGAAGGCGGTGAGCTGGCGTGCCTTCAGCCCCGAGATCTCGGTTCCGCCGAGGTGCACGGTGCCACTGCTCGGCCGGTCGAGTCCTGCGGCGCTGTGCAGCAGGGTGCTCTTGCCCGAGCCCGAAGGGCCCATGATCGCGGTGAACGTGCCCTTCGCGATGGCGAGGTTCACGCCACGGAGGGCCGTGACGCGGCTGGCACCTGTGCCGTAGGTCTTGACGACGGACTGCAGCCGCAGTGCTTCGGAGGGCCGCGCGTCGACGGCCGGGGAGAGTGGGGTGAAGGTCATGATCCGACGCTAGGGACGGGGCGGACGGCATCCCATCCCGCCCGCTGCCGCTTCGATGGTGGTGCTGGCTATACCGTGCCGCTCCGACCGCTCGGGCAGACTGTGAGAGTGAAGGACGGACGGATGCGGCGATGGCTGCGCGCGTGGGGATACCTGGCCGTCGAGGCCGGAGTCTCGATCGCCTCCGTGGTGTTCCTCTGCCTGGGCATCGTCCTGCTTCCCTTCATGATCCTCACCGGCGGCGTGCTGCTGATGCCCGAGACCGTGCAGAGCCTGCACCGCTGGACGGACCTGAACCGCCGTCGTGTCGGCGCCTACCGGGGCGAGGATCTGACGCCGATCGGCCACGTGCTCCCGCCGGCCTCGACCATCGACGATCGTCTGCGCTTCGCTTTCTCGCGCGCCACCGGCCGCGACGTGCTGTGGCTCGCCGTGCAGGGGCTCCCCGTGCTGTTCGTCTCACTGCTGACGATCTCGCTGCCGGTCGCGGCGGTCAACACCCTCGCGATCACCTACTACTGGCAGTTCGCTCCCGCCGACGACCCCGTGGGTTCGGTGTACCCCGTCACCTCCTGGGAGCTCGCGGCCACGATGCCGCTGCTCGCGGCGGCGTACGCGATCCTGTCCATCCTCCTGATCCCCGCGGTCGCACGGCTGGTGTCGTACGTGTCGGCGACGCTGCTCGCGACGCCGGAGAAGTCGCGCCTCGCCGCACGGGTCGACGCCCTGACCCTCAGCCGCGCCGCCGCGCTCGATGCCCACGCGGCCGAACTGCGGCGCATCGAGCGCGACCTGCACGACGGTGCGCAGAACCGCCTGGTCAACGTGGTGATGATGCTCGGGATCGCCGAGCGCGCGCAGGAGACCGGCGGCGACGTGCTCGAACCGCTGCGGCGAGCGCAGGATGCCGCCAGCGATGCGCTCGCCGGACTCCGCCGCACGGTGCACGACATCTACCCCCCGATCCTCGACGAGCTCGGGCTGGAGGGGGCGCTGGCGTCACTGGCCGGGCGCAGCGCCGTGCCCTGCACGATCGAGACGTCGCAGGTCGGACGCGTCCCGGCCGCCGTCGAGTCGGCCAGCTACTTCGTGGTGGCCGAGGCTCTGACCAACGTCAGCAAGTACAGCGATGCCACGCGGGCCGCGGTGCGGGTCGAACGGGAGGGGGAGGTGCTGCTGATCACGGTCGAGGACGACGGCGTGGGCGGAGCAGCCGAACGCCCGGGCGGCGGCGTGGCCGGCATCCGTCGTCGCCTCGAGGCCTTCGAGGGTGGGCTGGAGCTGTCCAGCCCGGTCGGCGGCCCCACCATCCTGAGAGCGGAGCTGCCATGCGGATCGTGATCGCCGAAGACGACACCCTGCTCCGCGAGGGGCTGGCGCTGCTGCTGCGCAGCGAGGGGTTCGAGGTCGTGGCGGCCGTCGACAACGCCGAGGCATTCCTCGCCCGGCTCGACGAGGCCGATGCCGCCGTGGTCGATGTGCGGATGCCGCCCACCTTCACCAGCGAGGGGCTGAAGGCCGCGGCCGAAGCCAGAGCCCGCCGCCCCGGTTTCCCCGTGCTGGTGCTGTCGGCCTACGTCGAGGATCGGTACGCCGGTGAGCTGCTGGCTGCCGGAGCCGACGGCCTCGGCTATCTGCTCAAGGAGCGTGTCGGCAAGGTCGCGGCCTTCATCGATGCCCTGCACCGCGTGGCCGCCGGCGGCACGGTGATGGATCCCGAGGTGATCTCGCAGCTGATGAGCCGCCGTCGCGCCGACGATCCGGTGCAGACCCTCACACCCCGCGAGCGCGAGGTACTGGGTCTCATGGCCGAGGGGCTCGACAACGGCACCATCGCCGAACGGCTCTTCGTGACCGAGACCGCGGTGAGCAAGCACATCGGCAACATCTTCGCCAAGCTCGGCCTCGCCTCCAGTGACAGCGGCCACCGGCGTGTGCTCGCCGTGCTCGCGTACCTGCGCAGCTGACCCGGCACCCGCTCTACCGCCGCGGTGCCGAGCGATGCCATGCTGTCGGGGATGAAGCGCAACACCAGGATCACCACTGCCGTCGTCGTCGTGGCCGTCGCCGGGCTGGTCGCCGTTGCCGCTCCCGCCGTGATCAGCGCCGCACCCGCCGTCGTCGATGCGGCTTCGTGGGCGTCGGAACGCTTCGCCGCCGAACCCTCCACGGCCCCGACGAGTGTCGCCGACGCCTCTGATCCGGTCGGATACGTCGATCTGGGCGATGGCATCAGCGTTCCCGCCGGCGGACCGGGTGATTGCACCGCCAACGCGTTCATCAACATCGGGAGCGACGACGGCTCCCCGGCCCACGGGAAGCTCCTGGGCGAGCTCGTCGACATGGGCGCGTCGGAGCTGGCACGCGGTCCCGTCACCCTCGATGCCGACGGCGAGATCTTCTCCTACGAGGTGCAGGCCGGCGACAGCCTCATCGCGATCGGCGAGCGCTTCTGCGTCGACTACGTCACCGTCGGCAGCTTCAACCACGTGCGCGGCAATGAGCCGATCGCTCCCGGGGACGTGCTCTACCTGCGACCAGACCCGACGCTCCCGTTCGTCGACATCTACTCGCCGTACAACGCCGAACCCGGGTCTTCGACCATCCCCTACTACGACGGAGTGGCAGCCTTCTCCACCGCTGTCGCCACCGCAGACCTGGGTGCCGCGCGGCTCCTATGGCAGCGGCTGGAGAAGGACATGCCCCCGGAGACGGCGGCCGTGATCTCACAGGCCCTGAGCACCGACGACCTGGCGCTGCTGCGCCGCATGTTCCCGTAGCAGCGCTTCCCCTCTCCACGCTTCCCCTCCCCACTCCTCGCCTCTCCACCCTCGCCGTCGACGGTCGTTCTCGCGCGCCCGGAACCGCTTCGGGATCTCGTTCGAAAAAGTTTGGTATTCGGTGTTGCTAAGTACCGGTACTCGGTGTTACTTTGTACCGGTACCCAGCAACACTGAGTACTAACCGAAACGAAAGGAGGACCTGATGGGCAAGCAGATGACCGAGATGCTCAAGGGCACTCTGGAGGGCATCGTTCTGGCCCTCCTCGCCGAGCAGCCGGCATACGGGTACGAGATCACCACACGCATCCGCGACCACGGGTTCACCGACATCGCCGAGGGCACGATCTACGCACTCCTCGTGCGCATCGAGCAGAAGAACCTCGTCGACGTCGAGAAGGTCCCGAGCGAGAAGGGTCCGCCGCGCAAGGTGTACACCCTGAACGCACAGGGCCGGCAGGAGCTCGAGGAGTTCTGGAAGACCTGGGACTTCCTCGCGCAGCACATCGCACAGCTGAACAAGACCGACACCGACAACACGAGCACCACCCCGAACAAGGAGAACTGATCATGGCCGCAAAGTGGATCGAAGCGCTCACCGGATCGCTCGAGCAGAAGAAGCAGTACAAGCAGGCCAAGGCCCGCATCGACGCCCTCCCCTCGCCGTACCGCGAGGTGGCGAACGCCCAGTACCGGTACTACCTGTACTACGGCGGCATCACCGACGGCGACACGATCGTCACGATGTTCCTCGACCTCGCCGACCTGTGGGAGCGCGCCGCAGTCGACGGCACGCCGGTCAGCGCCATCGTGGGCGATGACCCCGTGGAGTACGCCGAGGACTACGCCCGTGCCTACGGCGGCACGCAGTGGATCGACAAGGAGCGCGCACGCCTCATCAAGGCGTTCGACGACGCGAAGAAGAAGGAGAACGAGTCATGACGAACCCCGCCATCTCGGTGCGCGGCATCGAGAAGTCGTACAAGGATCTGCACGTGCTGCGCGGCGTCGACTTCGAGGTCGAGAAGGGCAGCATCTTCGCCCTCCTCGGCTCGAACGGCGCCGGCAAGACCACCATGGTGCGCATCCTCTCCACCCTGCTGAAGGCAGACGCCGGCACGGCGACCGTGCAGGGCGTGGATGTCGCCTCCGACCCGGTCGGCGTCCGTGAGCGCATCAGCCTCACCGGGCAGTTCGCCGCCGTCGACGAGATCCTCACCGGACGCGAGAACCTCGTGCTGGTCGCGAAGCTGCGGCACCTGCCCGACGCCGGGAAGGTCGCCGACGACCTGCTGGCGACGTTCCGTCTGACAGATGCCGGCGGCCGCAAGGTCGGCACCTACTCCGGCGGCATGCGTCGCCGGCTCGACATCGCGATGAGCCTGGTCGGCGACCCCGAGGTCATCTACCTCGACGAACCGACCACGGGCCTCGACCCCGAAGCCCGCATCGAGGTGTGGGACGTGGTCAAGCAGCTCGCGAACAGCGGCACCACCGTGCTGCTCACCACGCAGTACCTCGACGAGGCGGAGCAGCTGGCCGACCGCATCGCGATCCTGCACGAGGGTCGCATCATCGCCGACGACACCCTCGCCGGCCTCAAGCGGCTGCTCCCCGCCGCCAAGGTCGAGTACGTCGAGAAGCAGCCCACCCTCGAGGAGATCTTCCTCACCCTCATCGGCCCCAAGGCCTCCGGAAAGGAGAACGCAGCATGAGCACGCACTTCGCCGCCGATACGGCGACACTCACCGGCCGCTCCATGCGGCACATCTTCCGCAGTCCCGACACGATCATCACCACGGCGGTCACCCCGATCGCGCTGATGCTCCTGTTCGTCTACGTCTTCGGCGGTGCACTCCAGCAGAGCACCGGCACCGACAACTACGTGAACTACCTGCTGCCCGGCATCCTGCTCATCGCGATCGCATCCGGCATCGCCTACACGGCGTTCCGACTGTTCACCGACATGCAGAGCGGTATCTTCGAGCGGTTCCACTCCATGCCGATCGCGCGATCGAGCGTGCTGTGGGCGCACGTGCTCACGTCTCTGACGGCGAACGCCATCACCCTGGCGATCATCTTCGGCGTCGGATTCCTGATGGGCTTCCGCACCGGGGCGAGCTTCTGGGCCTGGCTCGGAGTCATCGGCATCCTGATGCTGTTCACGCTGGCGCTCACCTGGCTGGCGATCATCGCGGGTCTGAACGCGAAGACGGTCGACGGCGCGAGCGCGTTCTCGTACCCGCTGATCTTCCTGCCGTTCATCAGCTCGGCATTCGTGCCGACCGACACCATGCCGGCTCCGGTGCAGTGGTTCGCCGACAACCAGCCGGTCACCTCGATCGTCAACACCATCCAGGCACTCTTCGCCGAGAAGCCCGTCGGCAACGACATCTGGGTCGCCCTCGCCTGGTGCGTCGGCATCCTCGTGGTCGCCTACGTGTTCGCGATCATCTCGTACCGGAAGAAGGTCAGCTGATCTTCGCCCAGCGAGACGGGACGCTCCGACCGGGTCACTCGACCCGGCCGGGGCGTTTCGCCGCGCTCGGCGAGGTGTCGGACCTCGGCGTAGCTTCGGACCTCGGCGTAGGGAGGAGTTCCCCCTCTCGGGAGGATCCTTCCGCCCGGATGCTCCTCCCGACGCGGAGAACTCCGCCCGGGAGGAGGCGCGGGATCACGCCTGGCGCAGAGCCGCGACCACGTCGATCTCGACGAGGATGTTCGCCAGTTGCGAGCCCACGGTTGTGCGCACGGGGTACGGCGCGGTGAAGAACTCCTCGTAGGCCTCGTTGAACTCGGCGAAATCGGCGAGGTCCTGCAGATGCACAGTCGACTTCACGACGTCGTCCGTGGTCAGCCCGTGCACCGCGAGCACCTTCTGGATGTTCCGGAGCACCTGGCGGGTCTGGTCGCCCACGCTCGCGGGAACCGCGTGGTCGTTCGCCGCATCCTGCGGTCCGAACCCCGCAGTGTAGAGGAATCCGTTCGCGACCACTCCGTGGCTGTAGGGGCCGGCGGGCGTGGGTGCCCCGCCTGCGTAGAATCCGGTCTTCGGCATCTTTCTTTTCCTTTCGTTGACGATTCAGGTCTGAGGTGAACGGCGGAGCCCGCGGCCCGGCAGGGCACCGGTCAGGCACCCGTCAGCGAGAACACGGATACCGGCGACGAACACGTCGTCGATACCCGCACCGCGACCCCGAGGGTTCTCGTAGGTGGCGGTATCGGTGACCGTCTCCGGGTCGACAACCACGAGGTCGGCGATCGCCCCGGCCACGACGGCGCCCCGACGCCCGAGACCGAAGCGTCGCGCAGGCAGCGCCGACAGGTGGTGCACCGCATCCGACCACGTCCAGCTCGCCCGCTCCCGCACGTATTCGCGCAGGAAAAGCGAGAACGAGCCGGCCGCTCGCGGATGGGGATGGGCGCCGATGAAGATCCCGTCGGAGCCGCCCATCTGCCCGGGATGCCGGAAGATGCGAGCGAGTTCCGCTCCCGAGCGAGGGCTGCGTACTGCCATCACCGCGCTGCACTCCAGACGGCAGGCGGCGAGCGCATCGAGGGCGAAGTCGACCGGTGCGACGCCGGCACGGGCGGCCGCCTCGCGCAGCGTGAGCCCGTGCGCCCACGCCCACTCGGGCGCGGCGAGGTGAGCGAGTGTGATCATGTCCGCCCATTCCGGGCCGAGGCTGGCGCTGCGTTCCGCCCGCAGCGTGCACAGCTCGCGCAGCTCGGCACGGCGAGAAGGATCCGCGATCACCGCAACCGCCGCCGCCACCGGCAGTGCCGACACCGCAGGTGGGAGCAGCGGCATGCCCAGCAGCGTGCAGCCGCGGGTGTAGGGGTAGGCGTCGAAAGTCGCGTCCACACCGGCGGCACCCAGCGCATCGAGCTGATCCAGCACGATGTCGGCGTCGGCGTGGAAGTGCGAGATGTGCACGGATAAAGGAGATCCCGCATGCGCAGCGGCCATCCGGGCGATCTCCGCGATCTCATCCATACCGGCAGCCGTGTTCGCCTCATATCCTCCGCGCATGTGCGTCACGTACACTCCGCCGGCACGCGCGACCGGTTCACAGAGGGCGGCTATCTCCGCCGCGTCCTGGAAGAGACCGGGCGTGTAGTCCAGACCGGTCGAGAGCCCGAGGGCGCCGTCGGACATGCCTTGCACGACCAGAGCACGCATGCGTCGGCGCTCGTCCTCGCTCGCTGAACCAGCCTTGCGCCCACACACCTCGAAGCGCACGGTGCCCGCCGGTACGAGATAGCCGGCATTCACTGCTGAGATCCCGTCGACGGAGGCGAGGTAGGCATCTACGCCCCCGCCCCGAAAGGTGGGGTGCGTCCCGTTGATGGCGGCGAAGTACTCCGACGCGTACTCACCACTGCCCGGTGCGTACGACACTCCGTCCTGGCCGGCGATCACGGTCGTGATCCCCTGTCGCAGCAGAGCGAGAGTGACGTCCGGATCGTTCAACAGGCCATCGGCATGCGAGTGCACGTCGATGAATCCGGGAATCACCAGGCGATCAGAGACGTCGATCATTTCGTCGCCGTCATGCGCATCGACCCGACCGACCTTCGTGACGAGCCCGTTCTCGATCGCGACATCAGCGCGCATCGGGCCTGTCGCGTCGACGACTGAACCGCCGCGGAGAACTGATCGAATCATCATCGCTCCCCTCAGAAGTAGGTGCGGACGAGGCCGGTCACGACGTCGGATCCGGCGGACTCGACGACCGGCAGCACGCGCCACTTGTCGAAGGCGGTGCAGGGGTGCGACAGCCCGAGACGAACGACCGAGCCGATCGCGAGAGACTGCTCCGAGCGGACGTACGAGTGCTGATCGTTCATCGCCGAGACCTCGCCGTGCAGCGGCTGCCAGGGCCCGGCGACACCTCTGGACCAGGAGCGCGGGATCGGCAGACCTTCGTCGTAGGGCAGGTCTCGCTTCCCGGCGTCGACGAGAGCCAGTCCCGGTTCCGGCGCCGACACGACGCGCGCGATCGCGTGCATCGCGTTCAGGAATCGAGGAGAGTCTTCCGCCTGCGCTGCCCCCTCATCGAACGGCGAGATGCCTCGATAGAAACCATCGTCATGCACGATGTAGGCGCCGGAGCGAAGGGTGAAATGCGTACGGTCATCGCGCGCGGTCGTCCCCCAGACGTCAGCGACGACATCGAAGTAGGCACTGCCGCCGGCGGTCACGAAGAGCTCGCCGGCGTCGTAGAGAGGCGTGATCGCGGAGTGCAGTTCGAGCTGGGACTGCAGGTACGCGCGGACGGCCGCGAGAGCCGCGGGGGAGCGATCGTGCGCGAGGCTCCCCTCGTATCCGGCCACTCCGGCGAGGCGCAGCACGGAGGATGCGGCGATGCGCTCAGCCACGCGCACGGCCTCCGCGATCGACCGCGCACCCGTGCGACCCCCTTCGCCGCCGAGCTCGACGCAGACGTCGACCGGGCGCGGTATCGCGGTGGAGAGCAGAGCCGCCTCCATCGTCTCGACCGTCGCAACCGAATCGGCCCAGCTCACGAACCGGAAACCCGGATCCGCCAGCTCCTGCGCCAGCCACGCCAGCGCCGGCCGATCGACGGCGGCGTTCGCGAGCATCACCGAATCGACGCCCAGATCGCGGGCGGTACGAACCTGCCCCATGGTCGCGAAGGTGATGCCGAGCGCGCCCGCATCCCTCTGCCGCTTCCACAGCGCAGGCGCCATGGTGGTCTTGCCGTGGGGCATGAGGGCGAGGCCCCGCTCCGCGCACCACTGCGCCATCGTGGCGACGTTCGCCGTCATCGCTGCGTCGTCGAGCACGATCAGCGGAGTCCAGAACTCCTCGAGTCGTGGGGCTGTCGCGAGGAACTCCGTCACCGTCAATCCGGCCGCACGCCCAGGTAGGCCCTTGTCGCGCGCGGTGAGCACTCCTGCGTCATCCATCGTCATCGCGTCTTCACCGGCGTGCTCGTCTTCAGCTCGTGCAGGCGCCCCGCACCCTCGACATCGGGCTGGACCGAGGCGACCAGTGTGGCGATCACACCGACCACCGCGATCACCGCCGCGTACACGACGACCGGCCAGAAGGCGCCTCCGGCAGCCGCCACCAGTGCCGTGCAGATCAGCGGGGCGAGGCCGCCGCCGAGGGTGTTGGAGATCTGGTAGCCGATGTTCACGCCTGTCGTCCGAGCCTCCGGATCGAACATCTCCACGAGCATCGTCGAGAGGGTCGCCTGCATCGCAACGCCGAAGACGACGAACCCGAGGATCTGTCCGAGCCAGATCAGCCACATGTTCCCCGTGCTGAACATCATGAAGGCCGGATAGACCATGGCCGCGAAGCCGAGACAGCCGATGATGTAGACCGTCCGCCTGCCGATGCGATCGGAGATCGCACCCCACAGCGGAGCGACGACGATCTGCAGCAGACCCACGAGCATGGTGCCGGCGAACCCCATCCAGGCCGGCAGATGCTGGTTCGACACGATGAACGCCAGACCGTACGTGAGGATGACGTAGCCGGCGATCGACTGCGGCAACCCGATGAGGATGCCCATGATCGCGTTCTTCGGGTGACGGAAGACCTCGATGAGCGGGTTGGGCTTCTTGCCCGTGGTGGCGAGGAGAAGCGTCTGCGTGTCGGTGAACGCCTCAGACTCCTCGAGCTGGCGACGAAGCAGCACTGCCGCGATCGCGAGCACGATCGAGAAGACGAACGGGATGCGCCACCCCCACTGCAGGAACCACGATTCCGGCGTGAGCCCGAGACCTGCCATCAGACCGCCCGAGACCACGTTGGCGACACCCGCACCGCTGATGAGGAAGGCTCCGTAGAGCCCCCGCTTGCCGGTCGGCGCGGCTTCGACGACCATCGTGGCCGCACCGCCCATCTCGCCGCCGACGAAGAAGCCCTGGCAGAGCCGGAAGAACAACAGCAGCAGCGGTGCAGCGATGCCGATCATCTGGTCGGAAGGGATCAGGCCGATGCCCGTGGTCGCTACCCCCATGCCGATGACCGTGCTCATGAGCACGACCTTGCGTCCCCGGCGGTCGCCGACGATACCCCAGATGATGCCGCCGACCGGACGGAGGAAGAATCCGACGGCGAAGGTCGCGAACGACGACAGCTGGGCGATGACGGGGTCGTTCGAGGAGAAGAACACCGCGGGGAACACTGCCGCAGCCGCGAGGCCGTAGAGGTAGTAGTCGTAGTACTCGATCAGCGTTCCGATCGCCCCACCGGCGATCGTCTTGCGCTGCTTCGGGGTCAGGCCAGATGAGGCGACAGTGGCCATCCGGGGCTCCTTCTTCGGGGAATGCAGGGCCGCATACGTTGCGGTCCGGCCTCGACGGATCGTCTGGGCGTGGATAAACTAACAGCGGAATAGACAATCTGTCTATCACTCGTATTTTTTGTACGCCTGTATCGTTGCTCCGGATTGGAGTCACAGAATGTCGACATCGACGACAGCAGAGAACGCGGTTGCAGCCCTGGCCGATGATCTCGCACGGGAGACGTACGAGAGTGCAGAAGAGGTCCTCCGCCTCTATCGACCCGTGCTCCGTGCCCTCGCCACCGCGGCCGGACCGACCGTCGAAGTCGTGCTCCACAATCTCGACGGCACCGACGTCGACCTGGGTCACACGATCATGGCCATCGAGAACGGGCACGTCACCGGGCGCGCTGTCGGCGGCCCCTCGACCTCTCTCGGTCTGGACGTGCTCAAGGACCGCCGGGGGAACCACGACGCCTTCGGCTACACCGGCTACACCAGCGACGGGCGGGAACTGCGCTGTTCCTCGGTCTACTTCCACAATGGCGCCGGCGACATCATCGCGTCGCTGTGCGTGAATGTCGACCTCAGCCCGCTGCTCCTCGCCCGCAAGACGCTCGACGCGCTCCTCCCGGCGCCCGTACCCGCGAACGCTCCGAAGGAGCACTTCGGCGCCGACCTCGTGTCGGTGATGGATTCGATGATCACCGAAGCCATCCGCGAGATCGGGCGACCCCTCGAGAGCATGTCGCGCGATGACAAGATCACCGTGCTGGAGCGGCTGGATCAGCGTGGTGCCACACAGATGCGCAAGTCGGTGGAGGCCATCGCCAAGCGCCTGGGCATCTCCCGGGTGACCGCCTACTCGTACCTCGAAGAGGCCAGGACGCGATGACAGGACCGACAGGGAACATGATGGACAACTCCGGCTTTGATGCGATCTTCGGTGGCACGCGCCTGATGGCGATCCTGCGCGGCATGGGGGCGGAGCGCAGCCTCGCCCTGTCGACCACCGCGTGGAACCTCGGGATCGACGTCGTAGAACTCCCCATCCAGACCCCCGACGACGTCGAGGCGCTGCGCGTGGTCGCCGCCGCCGGACGCACGCGCGGCAAGGCCGTCGGCGCCGGCACCGTGGTCTCGGCCGAGCATGTCGCGCAGGCGCTCTCCGCCGGCGCCACGTTCACCGTCAGCCCCGGGCTCGATCTCGACGTCGTGCGCGCCTCGCACGAGGCCGGAATGCTCAGCCTTCCCGGTGTCGCCACGGCCAGCGAGGTGCAATCCGCCACTTCCGCGGGACTCACCTGGCTCAAGGCGTTCCCCGCGTCCGTACTCGGTCCGCAGTGGCTCACGGCGATGAACGGCCCCTTCCCCCAGGCACGATTCGTGACCACGGGTGGCATGAACGCGGCCAACGCCGCCGAGTACCTCGACGCCGGCGCCCATGTCGTCGCCGTCGGCTCGGCGCTGGAAGACGCCGCGCAGCTGCCGCAGCTCGCCGCGCTGCTCGGTGCGGGCGCGCGGCGATGAGCTCTCTCGACGCGAGGCTCGCCCACGTTGACGCTCGTCTCGCGTACGAGATCGATGTGGTCGCCGCCCGCGAAGCCGTGGCCACTGGAGAGGCGGTGCTGGTCGATACGCGGCGCCTCGAGTCGTGGGATCACGGCCACATCGCCGGGGCGGTGCATCTGCCCACGAGCGACGTCGACGCACGGCTCGCGACGCTTCCCCGCGATCGCACGCTCATCGTCTACGGCTGGGGCCCCGGGTGCAACGGCGCCACCTCGACCGCCCGAGTGCTGCTCGCCGCCGGGCTCGATGTGCGCGAGCTGCTCGGCGGCTACGAGTACTGGGTGCGCAACGGTTTCGAGGTCGAGTCGTCCGGGGTCGTCTCCCGGCGTCGTCCCGACCCTCTGGTCACGGCCGAACCCTGACGGCGTCCCGGCCCGTCCGCCCTCTCGTTCCGGTCGCACTTACTGTCGCCAAAAGGCCGCCCGCACGACAGAAGGTGCGACCGGAACGAGGGAGCGGGAGCGCCGGAGGGGACGGAGTTGGAGGGAAGGGACCGAGGACTGGGGGAGGCGTCACCGGAGCCCGAAGGGCGCGAGCACCACACGGCGGTCCGTCCGCACCCACACCGCACCATCGGCACGCTTCTCGGCGCGGGTGGCGAAGCGGTAGCGGTACGACACCGCACGCACCCACCGCGGTCTTTCGCCCTCGAACGGGTCGATGCGCAGCAGCGCGAGGGTCGGAGCATCCGCTTCCAGCAACCGCACCAGGAACGCGGTGAACCAGTCGTCGAGCGAATGCCCGAGCGGAAGGAACCACATCAGCCAGTCGAGCCGCAGATGGTAGGGAGCGAACTGTCGCGGCATCCTGCGCACATCACCGGGCTTGCCACGGAACTCGTACTCGCGCCACTCCACCCCCTCTTCGTCGGCTGAGCCCTCGACGATGATCTCGATGCGCTCCTTCGTGACCGTGCCGAATGCGCCGTAGGCGTTGGCGAGCTGCCAGCGGTTGAAGCTCGCGTTCATCAGCTGCCGCCGCGCGAAGAGGTTGCGCAGCGCCGGCACGCTCAGCACGACATACAGCAGCCCGACCGCCGAGGTGACCACGACCCAGGCCAGCGGCATCCCGTCGATGATCCAGGGAGGATCGGTCCGCGGGGCGGCCACGGGCATCCCGACTCCCGGCAGCCCGATCACGGAGAACGCGATGACCATCGTCGCCGCGTTCAACCACGCGAAGTTTCCGGTGACGACGAGCCACAGCTGCGTCAGGATCACGATGGATGCCGCCACCGCACCGACGACCTGCGGTACCGGGCCGCGCACCCACAGCGCCAGGACCGGCGCGAACAGGAAGATCGGCACGACCAGCTGCGCGAAGTGGTTGCCCAGCACCTCGCCGCGATGGAACCAGCGCGGCAGCAGATGCGCCTGCCTGCTGAGCGGACCCGGCATGGGCTGCGTCTCATGGTGGTACATGAGTGCCGTCAGGTCGCGCCATTCGCGTCCGCCGCGGATCTTGATCATCCCGGCACCGAACTCGAGCCGGAAGACCAGCCACCAGAACAGGACGATCACGACGGTGGGCGGCGGCTGATCGCCCGAGCCGAGGAACGCCGCGAGGAACCCCGCCTCCAGCAGCAGCATCTCCCACCCGAACGAGTAGAACGTCTGCCCGATACTGACGATCGACATGTACCCGAGCCACAGCGCGAGGAAGCACAGCATCGGAACCCACGGCGGCCCCCACTGCGGGATGCCGACCACGAGAAGTGCCGCGACCACGATGCCGGCCGCGCACAGCAGCACGAGGCGGCGGTCGGTATAGCGGATGCGCGAGAACAGGGTCGGATGCAGCATCCGTCGTCTCGCCTTGTCGCGGCCGACCCATTCGAGCAGCGCCGGCGCGGGAAGCAGTCCGTGTTCGCCCAGCAGCGGCCGGAACTGGTTCAGGCTGGAGACGAACGCGACGAGATACAGCGCCGCGATGCCGCGCTGCAGCACCTCACGCGCGAATCCGAAGTCGACCGCCGCGAACCCGTCCACGGCCACAGGCTACGCCCGGGCTCGTGAACGGGTCAGGGGGTTGCACCGCGTCGGGAGGAGGTCTCCTCGTCGGGAGGAGGTCTCCGCGTCGGGAGGAGCCTCGAGGTCGAGATCTCCGCCCGAACGCGAGATCTCCTCCCACCGCGCGCTCACACCGTGCGCAGCGCCGACGTGGGCGAGAGGCGGGCGGCGCTGATCGCCGGATACAGCCCCGCGATCACACCGACCACCAGCGCCACGGCCGGGCCCCCGACGAGCACCACGAGGGGTATCGTCGCCGCCTGCCCCTGGATGCCGGCGTAGACGAACACCCCTGCGGCCCCCAGCAGCAGACCGGCGACGCCCCCCAGGCCGCCGAGCACGATCGCCTCCGCCACGAACTGACCCGCGATCTGACCCGAACGCGCGCCGAGCGCCCGCCGGAGTCCGATCTCGCCACGCCGCTCCAGCACCGCCACCACCATGGTGTTCGCAATGCCGATCCCTCCGACCAGCAGCGCGATCGCCGCGAGACCGACCGCGAGGCCGGACAGCGAGTCATCCGCGGTGTCCCGCGCCCCGGCGAGGTCGCCGAGTCCGGTCACCTGCACGTACGGGGACGACGGATTCGCGGCGCGCGCGATCGCGTCTCGGACCTTCTCGCCCGTGCCGCCGTCGGCCATGCGCACGTAGATCGAGGCGATCGTGTCATCGCCCTTCGCCGACACGTGCTCGGCCGCCCAATGATCGCCGAGGAAGGCACTCGCGTCGATGTCCTCCGCGAGCCCGGCCGAGTCGAGGATCCCGATCACGGTGTACCACTGCTCGCCGATCCACACTCGCACGCCCGGCTCCGTGATGCCCATGCGCGCAGCTGCCGCTGACCCGAGCACGGTCACCGGCAGGGAGCGGTCGGTCTCGTCGAACCACGACCCCTTCGCGACCGATCCCTCCACCGACGAGAGGAAGTCGGGACTCGCCGCATACGCGGTCAGCCCGTTGCCCTGGCTCTTCGGCATGAGGTCGTTGCGATACACGCCGGTACCGTCCGGCACCTTCTCGAGCACCCCGACCTGCTCCACCCCCGTCACCCGCTCGATCATCCCGCCGGCCGTCTCGGGCAGTGCGACCGGTTTGTTGTCCGGCCCGTACCCCGGCTGCACCACGATCATGTTGGCGCCGAGCGCGTCGAGCTTGGCCAGCAGCTCCGCCTGGTTCGATGCGGCGATACCCGTGATGGCGGTGAGTGCCGCGATGCCCACGGCGACGCCGAGCGCCGACAGGGCCGTGCGCATCTTGCGGCTGCGCGGCCCGATGAGCGCCGTGCGGATGCTGTCCGCGACGCTCAGCCGCGGCATCCGCTCCCCTCGGCGCCTCATGCCGCGACCTCTTCCCGATCCGGTGAGCCCGTATCGCTCACGATGCGTCCGTCGTGGATGCCGACCTGCCGCTGCGTGCGCTCCGCGATGTGCGGGTCATGAGTGATGATCACGACCGCAGTGCCGGAGTCGGCGATCGAGGTGAGGAGTTCGAGGATGCGTTCGCCCGTGGTGGAGTCGAGCGCCCCCGTGGGCTCGTCGGCGAAGAGCACCGACGGATTCCCGACGATCGCGCGGGCGATGGCCACCCGCTGCTGCTCCCCGCCGGAGAGCTGCCCGGGACGGTGCTTCATGCGGGCGCCGAGACCGACCCGTTCCAGGGCGGCCGCCGCACGCACCGAGCGCTCCGCCGCGGGCACTCCCGAGTAGAGGAGCCCGAGCGCCACGTTGTCGACCGCGCTGAGCGCCGGCAACAGGAAGAACTGCTGGAACACGAACCCGATGCGGCGAGCGCGCAGCACCGCCCGCTCGCGCTCGGCGAGGGCTGCGGCATCCGTCCCGTCGATCAGCACGGTGCCGCTGGTGGGATCGTCGAGCGTGCCCATGATCGAGAGCATCGTGCTCTTGCCGGATCCGGATGCCCCGACCACGGCCACCAGTTCTCCGCTCTCGATCGCGAGACTCATGCCGTGCAGCACGCGCAACGGTGGACTTCCCGGATACTCCTTGATCACGTCGACGAGCTCGACCACGGTGTCCGGCGTCATCGCGCCACCACCACGGCGTCGCCGGCAGCGAGGTCTCCGCCCGTGACCTGCACCTTGGTGTCGGCGATCAGTCCGACCTCCACGGCGACCCGTTCGACCTTGCCGCCCTTGCGCAGCACGTCGACCGCATAGCCTCCGTCGGTCGTCGCCACCAGGGCGGTGACCGGCACGACCAGCGCGTCCTTCACCTCCGAGGTCGCGAACACGACCTTGACCGCACGCAGTCCGATGCCCTCGGCGACGGCCGGATCGTCGAACTCCACGTTCGCCGTGGCGGGCGTGGTCTCGCCCTCCTTCTCGGTCGGCTGACCACCGGGGTCGACGGCGGTCACCGTCGCGGGCACCTCCGTCCCGTCCGGCAGCACCACGGTCACCCGGGTCCCCGGCAGGATCTCGCGGGCCTGCGCGTCGGTGAGCTTGGCGACCACACGCAGGGTGGTGCTGGTGTAGGTCAGCGGACTCGTCCCGGCGGGGTCTCCCAGCTTTCCCTTCACCGACTCGATGCGCACCGATGCGGCGGTGATCGCGACCACGTCTCCCAGCTTCACGATGCCGTCCTGCGGCACCCCGAGCGACTTCTGCCAGGCCTTGACGTTGGTCTCCGTGACCGCGGTGAACTCGTCGTCCACCGTCATGTTCCTGCCGAAGCCGAGGTCGGCGAGCGCCTGCTCCAGCTGGCGCACATCCGGGCCCTTCTCGACGCCGACGCCGAGGTCGCGCCAGAACGGACGGTCGCCGCGCATCGCGATCACCGGCTTCCCGTCGACCTCGTAGATCGCCTGGCCGACGCCGATCACCTCACCCGCGGTGGGCAGGCGTGTGATGGTCCCCCCGCGCCCCGGCAGCGCGATGGATGCTCCGTAGCTGAGGGTGCCGTTCAGCCGCAGGTCGGAGGTCAGCGTGGTGAGCTCGGCCGTGGCGGTGACCGGCTTCTCGGCGTCGTCCGGAGACTCGGCCACCGAGCTCCACGGCTGCAGCACAGCGAGTGCCACCGCCGCGGCCACGAGCAGCACCCCGACCGGCAGCAGCACCTTCGTCACCCGGCGGCTCATTCCTCGCCTCCGGAGGGCATGACGGTCCCCGCGGTGAAGGCGCCTTCGAAGTATTCGCTCATCAGGGCGAACCAGTCGAAGTCGACGGCTTCGATGCTCTCCTGCGTGAACATGGGCGGCATGTCGCCCGCCTTCTCCGCACACGCCTCGAGGAGGGTGCGCGCCTCGTCTTCGGTGATGCCCGTCGGCAGCGTCAGCATGCCGTCGGAGTCGGGGTCGGCGAAGTCCGTGAAGCCGTTGTCCCGTGCGCACGACGCGAAGGCGAGCCCGGCCTCCGTGAGCTCCTCGGGGGAGATCATCTGCGTCTCGGCGCCCGCCTTCATCGAGATGTCCGGCTCCGGCTGCGTGAACTCGGGGACCTTCTCCTCGCACGCCTCCCACGCCGCGCGCTGGCCGCCGTCCTCGGGGTAGCCGGATGCAGCTGTCGAGGCCATCCACGTGCCGTCGTCGTCCGTGAAGATCATCGTCATCGCCATCTCCTCTCCGGCGCCGGCAGAGGCGGTACTGTCGCTCAGCGTGCCCATCGCCCCGTCACCGGGAGCATCCGGCATCAGCAGCCCGACCTGACCGCCTTCGACGATCTTCGCCGTCTGGCCCTCGTCGGTCAGGCAGCTCACGAACCGCGCAGCGGCCGCATCGTTCGCGCCGTCCTTCGCCTTGTCGTCCCCGGACGGGGCGGTGCACGCAGAGAGCGCGAAGAGCGCCACGACAGCGGGCATCACCACCATGGACCGGCGTGCTTTCGAGTCGAACATGACTTTCCCTTTCTCGCGGTCGCAGCTCGTCCGCGACGTGCAGTCAGTTCTACGGATGCGCTGGTTTGCTGGGGGTATGACGGCGCCTAACCGGAAACTAACCGCGCACCGCGCACCCTCGGAGACGGGAGGTGCCATGCGACTGCTGCTGGTGGAAGACGAGGCCGACCTGGCCGACACCCTCGCCGACGGCCTGCGCCGGGAGGGATACCTCGTCGACGTGGCGCGCGATGGGGCGAGCGCCCTGACCGCCGCCGCATCGAACGATGTGGACGTGATCGTGCTCGACCGTGACCTGCCCGTGCTGAGCGGCGATGCCGTGTGCCGCACCCTCGTGGCGCAGGAGTACCCGGCGCGCATCCTGATGCTCACCGCCGCCGGCACCCTCAACGACCGCGTCGAGGGCCTCGACCTCGGTGCCGACGACTACCTCGCCAAGCCGTTCGCGTACGTCGAGCTGCTCGCGCGCCTGCGTGCTCTCGGCCGCCGCGGACACTCCGCGCGCGCGAGTGCGGTGCTCGAATTCGCCGGGGTGCGCCTCGACGTCGTGCGGCGCATCGTGGAGCGCGACGGCACGCCGATCCGCCTCACGCTCAAGGAGTTCGGGGTGCTCGAGACGCTTCTCGCGGCGGAGGGCGGCTACGTCAGCGCCGACGATCTGCTCGACGAGGTGTGGGACGAGCCGCACGAGCGCACCCGAGGCGTGGTCAAGATCGTGGTGCACACGCTGCGCCGCAAGCTCGGGGCTCCCGAGGTCGTCCAGTCCGCGGCAGGGCACGGGTATCGAGTGGGGACGACATGAGACGCATGAGCTTCCGCACCCGGCTGGTCGTCACCATCGCGGCCGTGTTCATCGCCGCGGGTGCCGCACTGCTCTCGGTGCAGTACCTGGTGGTGCAGTCGCTGTTCGCCTCGGCCATCGACACGACGGCCGCG